>VGWC01000021.1 GCA_016873775.1 Ignavibacteria bacterium
AGTTGCTGGAAGTATGATTGTGCTTTTTCTTTCATATCAACTATTCGCACAAACTTATCCGTGATGATACTTTTTACTTTCTTGTCTCACCGTCTCAACAAGCAACTTTGCATTTTCTACCGGCGTGTTGGGCAAAATTCCGTGACCAAGATTGAAAATATGTCCATCGCCGCTTCCGAATTTTTCTAAAATCGTTTTCGTTGCTGAAATTATTTTTTCCGATTTAGAAAGTAACATTATCGGGTCAAAATTTCCTTGCAGCGCAGTTCTTCCGCCGACAATATATTTCGCAACAGAAATATCCATCGTCCAATCCACGCCAACAACATCGCAATTTGTTTTTACTAAATCATCGAGCCACATTCCGCTGCCTTTCGAAAAAAAAATAATCGGAATCGTGTTCCCGAATTTTTCTTTTACATCAAAAATAATTTTCTGAACATAACGCAAAGAAAATTCCCGCAACTCTTCATAACCCAACATTCCTCCCCACGTATCAAAAATTTGTATTGCATCAGCACCGGCATTTATTTTTGCAATTAAATATTGCGAAACAGCAGAAGAAATTTTCTCCAACAATTTGTGCGAAAGTTTCGGCTCGTTGAACAACATTGTTTTCGCTTTCACAAAATCTTTCGTTCCGTTTCCCTCGACCATATATGCAAACAATGTCCACGGCGAACCGGAAAAACCAATGAGCGGAACGCGATTGTTCAATATTTTTTTTGTCAGCGAAACTGCATCGAGAACGTATTTCAATTTATCCGATGGTTCGGGAATAATCAATTTGTCAATGTCGCTTTCTGAAGAAATTGCTGTTTCAAATTTTGGTCCGCTTCCCTCGTTCACGAATAATTTCATCCCCATCGCTTCTGGAATCACGAGAATGTCAGAAAAAATTATTGCCGCATCCACGCCGACAATATCTACAGGTTGCATCGTAACTTCTGCGGCGAGTTCGGGCGTTTTGCACATCGTAAGAAAATCATATTTCGCTCGCACTGCGCGGTATTCGGGCAAATATCTTCCTGCTTGCCGCATCATCCAAATCGGCGTGCGCTCTGCATGTTGTTGAAAGCACGCTCGAAGAAATAAATTGTTTGAAAATTTTTGCATTAAAGATTTCTGATTATTGAATTGAGTTTAATGATTGTTGAAAAATATTTTCGATAAATTGAATTTGATTTGAAGAGAATCCATTTTTCACACATGCTCTTTTTGTCGTTTCTCCAATTACTGCGATGGTAATTTTTGTGTTGTGAATTGTAGTCGGAAATTCTTCAAGAAAATATTTTACGCTCGACGGAGAGAAAAATGTAATGATGCCAATAAGATTGTGCAAAAACTGAAATTGAATTTCTTTTTTCATTGATTCGTTGACAGTTGTTTTCACCGTTTGATAAACAATGATTGAATCAAGGCGCATATTGTTTTCCCCAAACGTATTTTCTATGGTTGAATCAGTTAAATTACCATGAGGAAATAGAAAGTTCTTATCTATTCCATTCGATTCAGTTATGATTTTCTTTGCTAATTCTTTTGAATCAAATTTTTCAGGTAAGGTTGAAACGGCGAATCCGTAATTAGAAATTATTTCTTGCGTTTTATTTCCAACAACATGAAATGTTTTTCCTGAAAGTTTTTGAAGCGGAAAATATTTTTCAAATCGCTTAAAGAAAAATTCTACTCCGTTTGTGCTTGTGAAAATTAAGTCCGTGTAGTTTTCGATTTGTCGAATTGCGTTGTCTGTTTCGTCCCAAGAATTCGGTTCGGCAATTTCAATCGTCGGGAAAAAGATTGGCTCGTGGTGCAAAGTAATAAGTTGATTCGCAAATTCTTTCGATTGTTCTTTCGCGCGAGTAATTAAAACCTTCATTTGCGAATTTCTTCAAGAATTTTATCTCCGCCTTTTGCAAGCAACGTTTCTGCAAGTGAAATTCCGAGCAATTCTGCTTCATCAATTATTCCACTTATCGAATAGCGAAGTAATATTTTACCATTTAAACTTGCAATCATTCCTTGCAAAAAAAGTTTTTCATTTACTACAGTTGCGTTTGCTCCAATTGGGATTTGACA
This sequence comes from Ignavibacteria bacterium, assembly GCA_016873775.1. NCBI lineage: Bacteria > Pseudomonadati > Ignavibacteriota > Ignavibacteria > Ignavibacteria bacterium. The sequence continues at coordinate 2,077 of VGWC01000021.1, forward strand.
ACCTCCTTCAAGTCGTCGGAGAAATGAACGCTCTGATTTTGTCGCAATTTCCGCTTCACTGTGATTGATTGTTGCGACAACCTGTTTTGAAATTTCATCTTCGTTTCGTGTTTCAATTCCGATTGCCGCTTGTCCAACTGCAGGCAGTAAAATTTCCGTAGAAACAATTTCTGAAATTCGTTCTTCGTAATTCATTCGTTTCACGCCAGCATACGCAAGAAGCATCGCATTCCAATTCGATTCATCGAATTTTTTGAACCGCGTATCAACATTGCCACGTAAGTCAACTATTTGTAAATCGTTTCTGTAATGCAGCAATTGCGACGTTCTTCGTAAACTTCCCGTTGCAACGATTGCATTTTTCGGAAGTTCTGAAAGTTTCATATTATTTTTGGAAATCAAAACATCGTTTGGTTTCTCTCGTTCTAAAACGCTTGCTAACAATAGTCCATCCGGAAGTTGTGTGGGTAAATCTTTTAAACTGTGAACAGCAAAATCAATTTCTTTTTTGAGTAAAGCGTTTTCCAATTCTTTTGTGAACAATGCTTTGTCTCCGATTTGAGAAAGCGGCGAATCAAGAATTTTATCTCCGGTCGTTTTGATAATGTTGATTTCAAAAATAATTTCGGGGAAATATTTTTCGAGTTGCGTTTTGACAAAATTCGTTTGCCACAATGCGAGTTTGCTTCCGCGTGTTCCGATGATGAGTTTTGTTTTCATATTCCATTTCCCTAAACCATAAATGGTTTCACTGGGCAAAGAAAGTCAGATAAATCTGACTGATGATAAATGAGAGAGTAGAGAAACATTTTTGATTCTTTCTTTGTTCAGTGTGAATATTTATATTCACGAAAGACTGAATTTTATTCGACATTCTTTTTTTTCAATCCAAACAAGTGTTTCACAAACATATTCATTGTACGAGTATCAAAATTTGTTTGTCCGTTTATTTCTTTCATACTTACTGTTGGCGTATGCAAAATTTTATTGATAATGGATTTTGTTACCATATCAACTTTTTCTAATTCGCTTGAAGAAAGTTTATTTCTATTTTTTTCGATTTCACTTGTGCGAATTTCTTCAAATCTATCGCGAAGCATTTTAATTGTTGGCGTAATATCAAGCGACTGATACCATTGAATGAAATCGCGCAATTCTTCTTCTATTATTTTTTGCACTTTCGGAATTTCTGCAATTCGCCGTTCACGATTGGTGTGAGAAATGAGTTCGAGCGAATCCATATCATCAAGAAAAACGTTTTCAATTTCGCGTACGCTTGGTTCAATATTCCGTGGAACGCCAATATCAATGATGAGCAACGGCTTTGATGAACGCAACGTCATCGCTTTCTTTATTTGTTGCGAAGTCAAAATAAAATCCGGTGTATTGATAGAACTAATTACAATATCAACGTCGCGCAGTTTTTCCGTAATTGCTTCAAGTGGTATTGCTTTTCCTTTAAACTCACTCGCAAGTTTTTCTGCTTTCTCCAACGTGCGATTTGCGATGGTAATATCAGTAACGCCACGAGCGAATAAATTTTTTGCAGAGAGTTCCGCCGTTTCTCCGGCGCCAATTAATAATGCTTTCTTTTTGGAAAGGTCAGCGAATATTTTTTCGGAAAGTTCGACTGCGGCGTAACTTATAGAAACTGCGCCATCGCTGATTTTCGTTTCTGTTCGCGCGCGTTTTCCAACTCGCAATGCTGAATGAAACATGTGATGCATCAATGTTCCCGCAGTTTCTTTTTCCACAGCGAGTTCATACGCTTCTTTTACTTGTTTTAAAATTTGGTCTTCTCCAACAAGCAAGGAATCAATTCCCGCAGCAACTTCAAAAATATGACGCACGGCTTCAAACGAATGTTGCGTGTAGAAATGATTATTGGAAATCGTGTCTTGTGCCGATTTATGTTCAATCAAATAATTGATGATGTTTTCCGGTTTTTCATTTTCCGTTTCAACAACACCAACGAGTTCCGTGCGATTACACGTTGAAAGTAACACTCCCTCTTTCAAATACTGATGAACGAGTTCCGGCAAAATCGGGCGCGCTTCGTCGAGAGTGTAATACAACTTCTCGCGGATTTCTACTGACGCGGTTTTGTGATTGAGGCCGATGAGTACTAATTCATTCATTTGAAAAAGTTATTTGTCATTTGTTATTTGTTATTAGTAATAAGTTGTTCACGAATGACTAATGACAAATTACAAATGACTTTAGTAAAACTTATGAAATCCGGAAATAACATTCGACAATGCCATCGAAAGAAATGTAACGAGAAAACCAATCATCGAGAGAATAGCAATTCTTCTTCCTTGAAAACCGACAAACTTTTTCGCTGCAAGTCCAACAGCATATAAAAGCCAAATAAAAAATGTTCCGAGAACTTTTGCATCGGAATAACAAATTTCTGGAAACGCTTGCGGCAACCACACAAAACCAATTCCGATAACGAGCGAGAGAGCAACAAATCCGACAATAATTGCTTTTAAAGTGAGCGTTTCTAACGATTCAAGATTTGGAAGGTTGCGATAAATATTATCGAATGTACGCGTGCGAATTTTTTTATACAACATTACATAAAGCAAACCGTAAATTGCAGAAAGCGCAAACGCAGAATAACCGAGCAACGCAGAAACAATATGAAAGGCGAGCAATTCGCTTTGCAAAATATCGTTCATTCCATAGTGATTCGGGGCGAAGATAGAAGAAGTTGAAACGAGAACACTGGAAATAATAAGAACAAAAAATCCTGTGTTTTTTACCCCGGAAATTATTTCTGTAAAAATGTACGCGCCCGCGAGTGTGAATCCAAGAACGCCCAGCAATTCAAGTGAAGACGTTACGGGAATGTGTTGTAATTCAGCGGTTCGTAAAATGAAAAAAATGCAATGTAAGAGCAGTGTGACACCAAGATATAACGTCTTCAGTGTGCCGGACCGAGTATCGTTATTAAAAAATTCACGGCCATATCTCCACGAAGTTGCCAGATAAAGCAAGGGAACAAGATATTGTAGGGCGATGATAGTGAATGGCATTTGTAATTCAAAATTTCGGCGAAAAATATACGAAGACGAGTTCGATTACCTTCTTGGAAAGTTTCTCAAAGATGAAATTTATGAGGAATATTTTTGAGAATCGCAGTGTGAACATTGATAAAATTCGCTTAAATGGTTTTTGTTTCACAATTAGAAGCGAGATTCAATTAGAATAATATCAAGTTGTATGCCAAATTATGATTGAGGCAGAACCAAAATTAAAATGGATCAAGTAAAGCAGCAAACGGCTGAATATGCAATGAACACACACACGTTTTGCATCGTTCAAGAGAATAATTCTTTACGTCGTTTCTTGTCTTTCTAATGATGGAATTATTGAGCAACGAATTGAATGAATCGTTGCGAACATTTCCAAATTGCGGAAGGAAAAAGCATGGCTGCATTTCTCCCGTTGAAGTAATTACTGTTGAAACATTCGGTGCGTTGCAATGCACAAGCGGAAAAGAATTTTTACCGAGCAATGCTTCAAAATATTGTACACGGTTTCGTAACGATTGCGGAGAATCGGAAATAAATTTTGTTTCGAAGTCGGTTTTGTGTTTTGTAGTGAGTTCTTCGATGCTTGCGCGAAATTCTTTTACTTCGTATTCGTTTAACATTATTTCTTCCTTGTTTGCAATTTCATCTTTATTGAATCTTCCAAAACTATCGGAAAGAACATCGGCGGAAAGAAACGAAATGCGATTGACATTCCACGATTTCGCAACGTTAATCATTTTTGAAATTAGGCGAAAATTTTTCTTCTGAATAACATAACGAATTGAAAGTTGTGGATGATATTTTTGTGTTGCAACTTTTTTTATTCCCTTTTCAATTTGAGCGAATGCTTCCAAACCGCGAATGGCATTGTGTATTTCTGCATTCGGTCCATCGAGTGAGATAATAATTTCTGAAAAATATTTTCCAACTTCATCATAACGTTTTTCGAGAAGTAATCCGTTGGTGAGTAATGTTTGTTTTACGTTGAGTTGAGAAAACGTTTCGCAAATCGATGGAAAATCTTTTCGCAGTAATGGTTCGCCGCCGGAATAAACGATATGCCGTAAATCAAAATTTTTAAGTTGTTGCGCGAGTTGTCGAATTTCAGAAAGCGAAAGTTCATTTGGCAACGGCTCGCGATACGAACACATTACACATTGCAAATTACATCCTTCCGTTACATAAAGAATAACAATCGGAAGCGAATAAGCGCGATTGGAAAGCGTGTTGAGAAAAGCGCGAAAGTTCACTGTTCTAAAACTTGTACTTTACTAACGGGAAAATCGGCTCACTTTTATCTGGCTCGTGAATTCGCACCATAATTGTTCCCGTACTATCTTTACTCCCTTGTAAATACAAATCTTTCAGCAGAGACAAATCGAAAATTAGTTTTTCAGTAATAATCATTTTGCAATTACTTTCATAATGAATGCCTTTTGAAAGATATAATTCCGCTTGAGCCGGAAGAGATTCAAGAAATACTTTATATCCGTACAGCGAAAAACTATCTTGTTCACAGCTTGCATAACTCACGAAAAGTTGTAATGAATCAGCAACTATAAACGTCGAATCAATTGTAACTTCATCGGAAAATAAATTCACTGAGTCTCTATCATCGAAAAGAATAATTGATCCAGTTTGTGAAACTTTGTATAACTGTTGCGCAAAAGTTGTATTTCCATAGAAAACAAAAATTGCAATTGATGTTGAAACGAAAAATATTTTTCTCGTACAAATTTTTTTGAAACCTAACATCTAAAACCTAAAACCCAATTTCAAAACCCTTCCAACTCCGGCTGACGATATTTCAACCAAAATTTTTGCAACGCTTTTATTTCGTACGGAAAATCGTAAAGTTGCAATTTGTAGCGGAACGAAGAAACTGCGCTGATTATATTGCGTTTGAGCGGCGTGAGTTTTATGTCAGAAAGCGTTGGATGATAACCGTTCAACACCGTTTCAAAGTTTTTTATTTTATCAATCATAGAGGGTTTGAGCCAAGGCGTGAGCGGATTTTTTCGTAAGTCAAAATTTTCCCACTGCGGCGAAATCCAATCCTCCAATTTTTCGGGAAAATGAAATCCCGATTGCTTAACTTCCTCGTAAAGTTCAGAACCTTCCGTCGGCACGGGACTTAAAACATAAATAATAATTTCCGTATCGGGATTGATTTCTTTGATGGTGCGAATAAAATTGATGTCCTCATCAATTTGTTTGTTCACTTCTTCTTCCGTGTCGGCGGGAGTTCCCAGCACAAACGAATATTCAGGAATAATATCAAAGCGTTTCATTCGCGCGGCAAACTTTTTTATCTGTGCGCCGGTTTGCGTTCCGCCTTTATCCATTTTTTTCAGAATCGCATCGTTGCCTGTTTCTGCGCCGAAGAAAATCATTTTACATCCAGATTCGCGCATCGTTGCTAAACTTTCATCGGAATATTTATCGATCGTATCAATGCGTCCTTCGCCCCACCAAATCATTTTTTCTTTATTGACGAGTTGTGAAAATTCCACCGTGCGTTTTTCCGAAACAAAAAAATTGTTGTCGTGAAACTCAATCGCATTGCCGCCGAATTGTTCTTTCAAATATTTGATGTCGTTGTAAATTAGTTGCGCGGATTTTCCTTTCCATCGCGCGTTGTAAATCGGGACGACAGCGCAAAATGAACACGTGAACGGACAACCGAAACTCGAGTGATATGCAATGGTTTTTGTTCCAAGAAAAGTTTTGCCAAGATACTTTTTGATGTTGTAAAAATTGTTCAACTTTTCGTAGGGCAATGCGGGAAGAGAATCTTGCTCGTAAATTTCATCTTTCGGTGTGATGACGATTTCATTTCCTTTTTTGAAAATGAGATTGTGCAAATGTTCGTACGGAGTATTGTTTTCAAACGCATCAATGAGTTCGGGAAAAACTTTATCACCCGGACCATTGATAATAAAATCGACGAAACCGGAATTTAAAACGACGTTTGGTTGATTGCTCGGAAAATATCCTCCCCATATAATTTTTATATTCGGAAATTTCTCGCGAATAATTTTTGAAAACGGAATCGCTTGTTTGAGTTGCGGTCCCGGCATTGTTGTGCAACCGAAATATCCGAACTCATTGCTTTCGAGATGAGAAAGAATTTTTGAAAACGCATCGCACTCGAGATTTCCATCAACAATAACCCAATCGTACAATCTATCAATCGAAGCCGCAACTTGCAACACGGAATTTGGAATACGCGGTTTGTGTTCTGCTGCGCGCGGATTGAAAAGGAGGATTTTATTTTTTTTGGGGGATGACATCTGCAAAGGAATGAAAGAAAAGAACTAATGAAGAAGAGAAAACTTCTAAAGAGTTTTCACTTCTGCAATAGTAATGAAAATGTCAAGTTGCTCAAACATTTCCTTCAGTTTTTCTTTATAGTTATGAAAAAATTTTCTTACCATTTCGCTTTCCTCTGTAGCAATTTCTATTTTTACTATTTGGTCTTTATATTTTACACCTTCATACAACCAAATTCCTTTCATCGGTGCTTTATCCGAACCCATTGTTATTCCTCCAAACACGGCAACGAGGTCTTTTTCAACTTCTTCAAATTTTTCGATTTATATATTTCTTCCATCATTGTATTGCATTGGAAGATATATCGTGTACAGTTTCATTCAATTTATTTCGAAGCAGCGTACGCACTTGGAGTTGGAAAATGAATTTGATGCATATCCACTTTTTTAAAAGGAATTTTTTTTCGTTTGAGAATTTGAATCTGTTCTATTGAAACGGAATATATATTTGAAGGAAAGCACTTTGTCGGACTGTGCGTAAATAAAAGCCACAGTGCTTGAGCGTTATATTCCGGGGGGATTTGAATGTATTCCATAAAATAAAATGTTAGTTGAAAGTGTAATTAATTCGTGCAAAAAATACGAGAAAGTGAATGAAACAAAAACTTACTCAATAGATGGATACCATTTTCAAAATGATGTCCATCTTTTTACTTCAACGCTTTGATTACTGCATCGTGCAACAATGGTCGCACGTCACGGATTTTCAAATTCGCTCTCGTCGGAAAAGTTCTGTTCGTCAAAAAGATGACGAATAAATTACTTTCTATACCCATACAATCAAATTGCAGAGAGAATCTTGAAAAGCATTTAACCATCAAACCGATTTGTAGATTTTTTAATCAAAAAAAACAAATGATAGATTATATCGTATCATAATTTTCACCGTTGTTTTCCATAAAGTTTTTTTGCAACAATTTCCGTTAATTCGTTTATCAATTCTTGTTCGCCCGGCGTCACGTGCTTGCTTGTATGTCGAATCCACTCTTTCGGTTCTTGTGCATTTCGATACAATGATTCTACAGATGAACGAGGAAAAAACGTATCCGATTCTCCGCTAACAAGTAATAACGGACGGGGAGAAAAAAAACTGATGTATTTGTTCGGTTCGAAATCTGAATAGAGCCACATTCCCAACCATCCCGCAAGAAACGGAGGAATTGGGATTTGGAGTCGTGTTGCATTCGCGTTGAGAATTTCATACATATCTCCTCCCGCCTGAATCACCACAAGTCGTTTCACGCGTTGGTCAAGCACAGAAACAGGAACTCCTGTGAACACGCCGAAACTAACTGCTGCCAGCGTTATATCATTAGTATCAACGAGTGGATGACGGGCGAGGTAATCCATACAAAGCAGAAGGCGGGGAATGGTGCTGTGTGCATTTTCTTTCATCGCAAACGGTGTCGAAAAAAGTTTGGTGCCGGAAAAATCCCACGGTGCGATTGCAGGATAATCAATTGCAGCAACGATAACACTATCGAATCCTTCAATCATTTTCACGACCTCTTTTCCTGTTTCGATACCTACCACAAGAAATGCAAGCGGAAATTTTCTTGATGAAGTTTTTGGTGTGCGAATTCTTCCCGTAATGGTATCTCTGCTCGTGCTTTCCAAAGTAAATGTCTCGATGATTGTCGTTTCAGTTTCTTCGAAAAGAGAAATAGTGATGCGAGAAAGTGAATCTCGTTGGTGCAGATATTGATTGAGAAATGAAGGGAGTTGCGTAAAAACGGGTTTCACAACGAGAAGAAGTAAACAAAAAATTTTAAATGATGGAATAGAAAATAAACTCATTACTATTTGAGACTTTTTACTACTGCATCGTGTAACATCGGGCGAACGTTTCTGATTTTTGTATTTGCGCGTGTCGGAAAAGTTCTATTTGTTAAAAAAATCACGAACAAATTTCTTTCTTTATCAACCCAAATTGATGTTCCGGTAAATCCTGTATGTCCGAAAGAATTTTGCGAAAACAAATTTCCTGCTGTGCTGTAACCGTTCGCTGTTTTCAAATCCCAACCAAGCGCACGATTTGATTTTTCGTTTTGTTTTGAAGTAAATAAATCAATCGTTTCTTTTTTGAAATATTGTTTGCCGGCGTATGTTCCGCCGTTTAAAATCATTTGCATAAAAATTGCCAAATCATTTGCAGTAGAAAATAATCCCGCGTGTCCGGCAACTCCGCCGAGCATTGCAGAAGTTTCATCGTGAACACTTCCTTGCACGGTTTTCAATCGCCACGTTGTATCAATTTCTGTCGGCGCGCAATTTTCAGAATCGTATTTCGATGGAGTGAAAAATGTACGCTTCATTCGTAACGGTTCAAAGAAATTTTCTTTGCAAAATTTGTCGAATTTTTTTCCAGAAATCGTTTCAACGATTTTTCCGAGCGTAATAAAATTGAAATCACTGTATAACGTTGAATCTCCCGGATTGAAAAACAATTCGCTTGCATAAATCGAATCAAGAACTTCACTTGCTTTCATTTGCGGATTCATTTTGTAAAACTGTTTGAACGCAGGCAATCCACTATTGTGTAAAAGCAAATTGCGAATCGTGATGTTGCTTTTTTCATTCAGAGCAAATTGCGGAATAAATTTTATCACTGAATCATCGAGCGAAATTTTTTTCTCTTCGTATAATTTCATAATTGCAGAAGTTGTAGCAATTACTTTCGTGAGCGACGCCAAATCGAAAAGTGTACTAGAATTTGTTTGCGCAGAATTTCTTTCATACGTCAATCGTCCGTACGAATTTTGTTTCACGACAATTCCATTTTTTACAACCACAATTTGTGCAGCAGGAAATGCAGAATCACGAATCGCATGAACAATCACCGAATCAACTTCATACAATTTTTCTTTGTTGAAATTTGCGGCAAGCGGAACATCTTTTCGCAATGTTGTTTGTGGAATTTGTAATCCTTCGCCGTACGCAAATGTTTTTGGAATTGTTACGGGAAGTTTTCCGCTTACTTCACTTTCGCCAAATAAAACTTCAACAGCAGATTCAATTGATGGCTCAACATCGGAATATGTTGCGATGAGAACGATTGCTTTGTTGAGTTTTGAAAACACATACGGATTGCCGAAAGAAATCATCGCCATCGGTTTTTCACTCACGGAAATTTTTTTCAACGCATCGAAAACTTCTTTCGTCATTCCAAACGTTTCGGAATTATTCGGTCGCAAAAACATTGGGCAAATTATCGCATCGTATTTTTTCACTTTATCAAACACATCATCAATATCTTCTTTGCTCGTGCGCGAATCGAACAAAACGGTTGTAACATTGTTCGCTCGCTTTTTTAACACTTCCGTGAAATACACATCGTAACGTTCTGTTGCTAATCTTCGCGTCGGACGATGAACATCAATTCTATAATCATCATTTGTTGCAACGCAAAGATTCAAAATTTTTTTATCACGAAATTGTTCAAACGGAAGAAGCGAATCGTTTTTCAACACCGTAATACTTTTTCGCGCAATTGTTTTCGCAACGAATTGATGTTCCATTGTATTAACTTTTTCCCGAATCGAATCAATGTTCGTCAGTTTATTTTTGTGCAATCCGAGTTGTTCTTTCAGTTTCAAAATTTTCAACACCGTTTGATTGATACGCGCTTCGGAAATTCTTCCAATGTTCACTGCATACAGAACAGAATCAATTGCAACGTCATCATCAACAGGACCAAGCAAAATATCGCTTCCCGTTTCTATTGCACGAATTGCAATTTCTCCATCGGAAAAATTTTTTCTGATTCCCTGCATTTCCAAACCATCGGTAATCACCAATCCGTTGAAGTGCAATTTATTTACAAGAAGATTTTCGATGACGTTGGAAGAAAGAGACGCGGGAATTTTTTTATCTGATTCAAGCGAAGGAATTGCAAGATGCGCAATCATCATTGATTTTACGCCGCTCGCAATAGCATTTTCAAACGGAACGAGTTCGAGCGAATCCAAACGCTGCAACGAAAATTTCAACAACGGCAAATCGCTGTGAGAATCAACATCCGTATCGCCGTGTCCGGGAAAATGTTTTGCGGTTGCAATAATTCCGTTGTCTTGCATTCCGCGAATCATCGCCGAACTCATTTGCGAAACGAGTTGCGGCGTTTCACCGAACGAACGATAATTGATGACAGGATTGAACGGATTGTTGTTCACATCAACGACCGGAGAAAAATTCATTTGCACACCAATAGCACGCGATTCTTCTGCAATAATTTTTCCCATTGCATATGCAAGCGAAGTATCACGCGTTGCACCAAGCGCCATCAAATGCGGAAAAGAAGTTCCGCGCCGAATGCGCATCGAAAGTCCCGTTTCAAAATCTGCGGCAACGAGAAGCGGAACATTTGCTTCTTTTTGCAAATCGTTGAGCAACGTTGCAACTTCGAGCAAATCACTTTGGAAAATTGCGATGCTTCCAATTTTTCTGTCGCGCACTAAATGCAAAAGCCGTTCGTATTCATTCGTTCCTTTTGCATAATAATACGCATACACTTTTGGCATTACGAGTTGTGCAACTTTTTCTTCGAGTGTGAGTTTTTGTAAAACAGAATCGCTCCAAGATTGTTGAGCATGGAGCGGAGAGCATAGAGCAAAGAGCAGAGAGCATAGAGCAAGGAGCGTGGAGCGTGGAGCAAATCCACTGAACATTTGGCGAATAGAGAATAACAAATGATGACTTAAAGATGTGACATAAAGATTTTTCATCTGCGGCAATTTGCGAAGTCTGCGGGAAATAGTTTCCCGCAAATCTCGCTGATGTACGCAGAGAGCCAATAGCAAAGAACCAATAGCCAACAGCAATTTTATTGTTCGTAATTCGTAATTGGTAATTCGTAATTGGAAATTTGTCATTTTACTTTTTCATTGAAATGAGAATCGCTCCGTGCGTTGCGGGAAATTTTGGTTTGCGTATTTCGAGTTGTGGAAAATAGTGTTTGATTTTTTCTTTGAGCATTTGTGAATAAAAATTTTCGTTTTCTAATAATCCACCGAGCAAAACAAGTGGAAGTTTTTCTGCATTGTGAAAATTATTGAACATCAAATGAAGTTGTTGCAGTAATTCATTGCAATGAAATTCTACAACAAACAAACTTTGAAAATCTTTTTCCTTCGCGAGTTGGATTACGATTGGCGCGAACGAAGCAAGAACAGTATTCGTATTTGAAATTTTTGACGGAAGTTCAACAACTGATTTTACGTTGAAGAATGATAACGCCGCATTCGTAAGTTCTGTTGGTTTAATTTTTCTATCGAAGGATTTTACAACTTCCTTCAACGCATCACGTGCAATTGCAAAACCGCTTCCTTCATCGCCGATAATTTTTCCCCAACCGCCGATGCGAAAGATTTGCGATGTTGGATTTGGGTTTTGAGAATCGTAATTCTTCCCAAATAATATAGAACCAGTTCCGGCAATCAAAACAATTCCGCTTTCATTGCCGAGCGCGGCTTCTACTGCAATTTCTGCATCGCTTGTTACTTTGATTTTTGCAGAAGTATTTCTTCGTAAAATTTTTCGCAATTCTTTTTTTAAGCGAAGTTGGTTTTGTTTGTTTCCTCCGCCAGCAGTTCCGATTGCAATGGAAGAAATTTCTTTCAACGGGCATTTTGCTTTTTTACTACAATCGGAAATTAAATTCAAAATTACTTTTGTTGCTTGCTCAAATCCGACAACATTCGGATTTGTTGCCTTTCCTTTTGTTTGCGAAAATATTTTTCCGTTTTCATTGCATAAGATTGCGGTAGATTTTGTTCCTCCGCCTTCGATGCCGATGAAATATTTTTTTCTTGAACTCATAAAATTTTGTAAAACTTATTGAAATCACTGAAAAAGGAAAAATACTCGTGAAGATTCCATGTAGTTATGATGAATTGAACGAAAGAAAACCTTGAAAATGCAAACATTACTTTTCCCTTTTTTTTAAAAAAAATCGCAATTTATTTGTTCCGCTTTCCAAAAACATTATATTTAACTTGTTTTTTAGAGAAAATAAAGGCAAGAAACTTTACTTTGAAGACCGAAAATTTTAAGCAACGTTTCTTTCATGGTAAACCCATTGAGAGAAATGCTATCCCGAAAAATATTTCAGTTGTAGAACTTGTTGACAAATATTTTAACGCGTATAACTCAGCGCGCTTGAAAGAAGTATGTCAATTATTATCGCAAAAAATGTTAGCGGGAAATTGTACTGTTGGTATGAGTTTAACTGGGGCATTAACGCCAGCGGGACTTGGAGGCACATGCATCGTTCCGTTGATGAAAGCCGGATTCGTTGATTGGATAGTTTCAACGGGAGCAAATATTTATCACGATACGCATTTTTCGATAGGACATGAATTGCACCGCGGAAAACCGTTCGTTGACGATACGGTGTTGAGAAAGCACGGTGTTATTCGGATCTATGATATTTTGTTCGATGAAGATGTGCTGTATTCGACGGATAAATTTTTTCGTGAACTTGTAAAACTTCAGGAATTTCAAAAAGAAATGGGAACGGCAGAACTTCATTTTCAATTAGGTAAATACGTTGCAGAACGTGAAAAGATTTTAGGTATAAAGAATATGAGTATGCTTTCTGCGGCGTATAAATATGGCGTTCCGATATACACTTCGTCCCCGGGAGATAGTTCGTTGGGAATGAATATCGCTCGTTTGGAATTTGAAGGGTACGCGGCGCGCATTGATGTCTTGCTCGATGTGAATGAAACGGCGGCAATAGTGTTGGAAGCAAAGCAAAGCGGAAAATCGAGTGGAGTATTGATTCTCGGTGGCGGTTCTCCGAAAAATTTTATGTTGCAAACGGAACCGCAAATTCAGGAAGTGTTCGGAATTCGAGAAAGCGGGCACGATTATTTTTTACAAATAACCGACGCGCGTTCAGATACGGGTGGACTATCGGGTGCGACGCCGAGTGAAGCAGTAAGTTGGGGAAAAATTGACCCGGAAAAACTTTCCGATTCCGTTGTTGCATATTTGGATACAACGGTTGCACTTCCCGTCATTACATCGTATGTACTTTCGCAATGTAGACCTCGAGCATTGAAGAAACTTTATTATCGGCGCGAAGAATTATTAGAAAATTTGAAGCGTTCGTTTTTGAAAGCAAATAAGAGATTGTGAACGACGAAAATTACCGTAAGTTTTTTTTAATTCATTCCATTGTTCTGCAATGGAAATTATTCAATAACAAATTACAATACACCAATGAACCGTTATCAAGAATTGATTGCACTTATCGAAACATTTCAAGAAGATTTCAGAAAATTTTATGAAAGAGGAAACGCTTCTGCTGGCGTTCGTGTGAGAAAACACATGGCGGATTTAAAACGCAAAGCACAGGAAATCCGTGAAGAAGTGCAATCGTTGAAGTTAGAAAAGAAAGAAGAAAAACAAAGTGAACCGTGAGCAATATGCCATCGGTCAACAGTTCTTTCGATTGAAATTTTTCTGCGCATTGCTGAAACAAAAGAAATCGTTTATTACTGTTTTTATCTTTTCTGCATTCGCGTTTACATTTACCATAGATTACGAATGGTTGCATTACAACGCAGTTGTTGTTGATACGCATAATGATGTGTTGCAGCGAATAATGAAAGGAGACGATATTTCCATACGTACGGAGAAAGGACACACAGATATTCCACGTTTGAAAGAAGGCGGTATTGATGTTCAAGTGTTTTCCGTATGGGTTCCACCGGAAAAAATTCCTCGTTCATACGAATATGCGAATGTAATGCTTGATTCGATGGAATCGCTTGTTCGTAGAAATTTAAGCAAGATTGCTATTGCGCGAGAGTCCCGGGAGGTTGCGTCTTTTATCAAACAGAAAAAACTTGTAGCCATTCTTGCAATGGAAGGTGCACATCCGCTCGAGGATACATTGGTCAATGAGAAACTTGAGTTGGAAAAACTCAATCACTTTTATGAACGTGGAATTCGTTCTATTACGCTTACGTGGAATAATAGTTTGAGTTGGGCAACTTCCGCAAAAGATGAAACGAACCTGGACAACCCTCCGAAGCGAAAAGGGCTTTCAACATTCGGTGAACAAATCGTGAAACGAATGAACGAACTTGGAATAATTGTAGATATTTCACACGTCGGCGAACAAACGTTTTATGATGTGTTGAACATTACAACGAAACCCGTGATTGCTTCGCATTCAAGTGTGTACAATTTGTGTCCTCACCGAAGAAACTTGAAAGACGAACAATTACGGACTATTGCAAACAATGGTGGAGTGGTGTTTATCAATTTTTTCCCGCTCTTTATTGACAGCACTTATGCAATAAAGGAACGCGCTATTCGTGAGAAGTATAAAAAAGAAATAGAAACGTTCAATAAAGACTCATCGGAAAATTCATTTGACCACGAACAGAAAATTTCCGAACTGTTGGAAAATGATTTGCGCGCAATCCGTCCGCCGCTTTCCTTGTTAATTGACCACATTGATTATGTTGCAAAACTTATTGGTGTTGAGCATGTGGGGCTCGGTTCCGATTTTGACGGGATAACAAATGTGCCGAACGAAATGGAAGATGCTACACGGTTTCTCAATATTACGCGAGAGTTAGTCAAACGCGGGTATACGGAATCAGATATCAGGAAAATACTTGGAGAAAATTTTTTGCGTGTGTTTCGCGAAGTATGCGGATAAAAAAACACTGAATGACTATCGTCTATAAATTCAACGATTCATTAATCTCAAATCACAAATCTAAAATCTAAAAATTTACATGGGTCTTTTTTCCTTATTATCTTCTGACCTCGCAATTGATTTAGGAACTGCGAACACGCTCATTTATTTACGCGGGAAAGGAATAGTTCTGAATGAACCTTCAATTGCGGCATTTGATAGAAATACGAAACGCATCATTGCTATTGGAAATGAAGCGCGTGAAATGTTGGGGAGAACACATTCCGATATAACCGTTATTCGTCCGTTGCGCGATGGCGTCATTGCAGATTTCGAAATTGCAGAAGGAATGTTGCGCGAGTTTATCAAAAAGATTCATTCAGGTTTTATGCCCAGTCGAAGAATTGTTGTTGCAGTTCCGAGCGGAGTTACTGAAGTTGAAAAACGCGCAGTTCGTGATAGTGCAGAACATGCGGGAGCAAAAGAAGTGCATCTTATAGAAGAACCGATGGCTGCGGCTATTGGTGTGGGAATGGATGTGGACGGTGCATTCGGGAATATGATTGTAGATATTGGAGGAGGAACGACGGAAATTGCCGTGATTGCTCTTTCGGGAATTGTTGAAAAAATTTCCATACGAATTGCCGGAGACGAACTGAACAATGCCATTGTTCGAAGTTTCAAACAAAACCACAATCTGCTTGTGGGTGAACGTACGGCGGAAGCAATTAAATGCGAAGTCGGTAGCGCAATGCCGTTAAATGAAGAATGTGATATCGAAGTAAAAGGAAGAGATTTAGTTAATGGAATTCCGAAAACCGTTGTCGGCTCATCGGCGGAAATTCGTGAAGCGATGAGCGAAGGAGTGCAGCAAATTGTTGATGCGATTCGTCAAACTCTGGAACGAACACCTGCAGAACTTTCAGCAGATATTTTAGATCATGGCATTATGCTTTCCGGCGGAGGTGCGCTCATTAAAGGTCTTGACGAACGCATTCGTTTAGAAACAAGTTTACCCGTACATATTGCCGAAGACCCGTTAACAGCAGTAGTGCGAGGAACGGGAAAAGTTCTCGACGAATTGAATCATTATATGAAAGTATTGATACGAAGCAGAAAATATTAACCCGTAGTATGATGACCTTGGAACGTTTTTCAACGTTCATGGTAAAGTCTAAACCCGCTTTCCTTCCTTGTTCCGAATTCTTGTTTATATTTTTGAAACGTTCCGTGCGTATTTTATTTTCGCACTGTTAGTAACAATTTCTGTTGCTTTGATGACACAGAATGATACCAAACAGATTCGCGCGCTGCAATCGTTTGCAGTTGCATTTGTCTGTTATACACAAGATGCTTTTTCCTTTCTTCCCAATCCTTTCGAATTGGAACGACAACGAAATTCATTGCAGGAATTAAACATTACTTTGTCGGAAGAAGTAAGTTTGCTCCGCTCTGCTGCTTTGGAAAATTTGCAATTGAGAAAAATGTTGGAATTCCGGGAACGAAGTAATTTTACGTTCGTTGCTGCCGATATTGTTGGGAAAAATCTCCATCTGGCGCGAAATACGATAACTTTGAGTGTTGGCGATGAAAACGGTGTCAAAGAACATATGCCGATAATCACCGAAGCAGGTCTTGTGGGAAGAATCATTGCCGTGAGCGATAATTATTCCATCGGACAAGTATTATTTCACCGTGAAAGTCGCGTAAGCGCAACGGTTGAACGAAGCCGTGTTCACGGAATTGTTGCATGGAACGGCGGTCTTCAGTTGGTATTAAAAAATATTGTGAAATCTGTGGACATTAAACCCGGTGATAGAATTGTAACATCACCATTCAGCAGTATCTATCCTCGTAATATTGAAATTGGAATTGTTTCCTCGGTTGTTCACGTTCCTGAAACAATATTTCAGGAAATCATAATTACTCCCAGCGTAGATTTTACAACAGTTGAGCGTGTGTTTGTTATTATCTCTGAAGCCAATAGCGAACGAAATGCTCTTGAACAAACAAACAACATCAAACGTCAAGAGCAATGAAATCCATACTTCGAAGTATTCTCTGGGGTGTAGCGCTGATAGCATTTCAAACAACCGTGGTTCGTTTGATTTCCATCGAAGGAGTAATGCCCGATGTCGTTGTATTATGGATTGTGGTTATTGCACTTCGAGAAGGACAAATTGCCGGAACTGTTTCAGGATTTGTGAGTGGACTCATTTTGGATATTATCAGTGGAGATTTTTTGGGAATCGGAGCGTTATCGAAAACCATTTGCGGATTTCTTTCCGGATATTTCTATGATGAATTTAAATCGTCAGAAGTTGTTGGAACATATCGTTTTTTTTTTGCTGTGATATTTTCTTCGCTCGTTCATAACATTGTATTTTTTGTCGTGTATTTACAAGGTTCGGAAATTGAATTCGTGCGCACTATTATACAATACGGAATTGGAACAACTGCATATACATCGGCAATAGGTATAATTCCGTTGTTGTGGAAAAGAAAATAAAATAACGAAGTACAGCGTATCGTTTGAAACTACAATGAAACTTCCAGAAGAAATTCAGCAATCGGTAAAGAATAAAATCTTTACGTTTATAATCGTGAGCGTATTTCTGGTATTTTTTTTCCGATTGATTCAGTTGCAGTGGCTCTATCGTTCGGAATATGAAAAGCAATCGGAAGAAAACAGTATTCGTAGAGTGATAAGCGAAGCGACACGAGGATTTATGTACGACCGTCACGACCATCTTGTTGTAGATGACCGTCCTTCCTATACCATTACCATCACTCCGAATGAATTTGATAAATCAGTGATGGAGCCGCTTGCGAAAATATTACAAATGACGCCGGAAATTGTTCGCAAACAACTACAACGAGCTCGAGGTTTTAATCCGTACATACCGTCGCGTTTAAAACGCGACATAGATTTTCAAACACTTTCTATCCTTGAAGAACATCGCAATGAATTTCCCGGAATTGATTATCAAATTGAAACGAAGCGGTTTTATGTTACGCGAGCAAAAGCATCACATATACTTGGATACGTCAAAGAAATTTCAGAAAAAATGCTTGCAGAACAAAGTACACTGTATCGGCAGGGAGACTTACTGGGAGCAAACGGTTTAGAAGCGGCGTACGAACCGTTTCTTCGCGGACAACCAGGAGTTGAGTTAATTGCCATCAATGCTCACGGACAAGTAGTAGGAAAATATAATGACGGTGCAAGCGATATTCGTCCGAAAGATGGAACGGATTTACTCTTGACTATGGATTTTGAATTACAACAACTTGCTGAATCGTTAATGGCGGATAAACGCGGTGCAATTGTTGCATTGAATCCTCAAGACGGAGGAATTCTTGCTATGGTGAGTAAACCGGATTACGACTTAGCTTGGTTTGGCGGCGCAATTTCAAAAGAGCAATGGAAATATTTGAACAGTAACGAAGAAACACCTTTATTCAATCGTGCAACATTAACAAAGTATCCGCCGGGTTCAACATTTAAGATGCTGCTCGCTTGTATTGCACTTGAAGCAGGAATAATCAATGCAGAATGGCGAGTGCAATGCACTGGAAAATTTCGATTTGGGAATCATATATTCAATGATATGCACGTTCATGGTTCAACGAATGTTGTTCAAGCGATCCAACGTTCGTGCAATGTATTCTTCTATACATTAATGTTGAAAACAGGATTGCCTCGGTGGACAAATATGGGAATGAGATTCGGATTTGGTCAAAAAACCGGAGTTGATATTGACGAAGAAAGCCCAGGACTTCTTCCATCAGAAGAATATTTTGATAAAACGTACGGTAAAGGAAAGTGGACGCAAGGATATTTAGTGAGTTTGGGAATTGGACAAGGAGAATTAGGAGTAACGCCGCTGCAAATGGCGAATTATTGCGCTGCTTTGGGAAACGGTGGAATATTGTATCAACCGCACGCAGTTTTTGCAATTCGCGATAGAATTTCCAAATCTATTCAAACACGTACGGTAACAAAAATAGATACGAGACTTTCGAAAGAAGTTCTTGATATTGTTCGCGAAGGAATGTATCACGTTGTAATGACTCCCGGAGGAACTGCATCCTCTGCTCGCATACAAGGTGTAGAAGTAGCGGGAAAAACAGGCACAGCGCAAAATCCACACGGAAACGACCACGCGTGGTTTATCGGATTTGCTCCGTATCAAAATCCAACAATTGCAATTTGTGTATTAGTAGAAAACGGTGGAAAAGGTGGAGCGATTGCCGCGCCAATCGCAGGGATGTGTATGGAACAATTTTTGTTTGGAAAGATGATTCGCTATGCACCATAGCACGAAGAAAATAAAAAACATTTCGTTGCATTTGAAAACAGATAACGAACTACTATTGCTAAAATTTTTTTTGTTTATTCTATTATGAGAAAATCATTAAAAAACTCCAAAATATTTTGTCGTTGTAGCAAATTTCTATAAATTTGCCCGTGCTTTTTTAACGTCTGCATACATTTGCGGGCGTTTTTTTGTCTTATAGAAACACAAGAGATGAGAGAATCGAATGCATTTGCATCCATTAAGAAATGTTTGAAGAATTAAGTCTAAAACTTGAATCAGTTTTCAAAAAAATTCGCGGTGAAGGGCGAATTACTGAAAGCAACGTTGCGGAATCACTTCGAGAGATTCGGCGCGTGCTTCTTGACGCAGATGTTAATTTTAAAGTAACCAAAGAATTTATTGACGAAGTGCAGCGAAAAGCGCTTGGTCAAGAAGTACTTTTAAGCATCACTCCAGGGCAACTCATCGTCAAAATTTTTTACGACGAGTTAGTTCGTTTAATGGGAGAAACAAAAGAAGAAATAAAGTTTTCTTCAACGCTTCCATCCGTTATTCTCATTGCCGGACTTCAAGGTTCGGGAAAAACAACATTTAGTGGAAAACTTGCACGGTATCTTAAAAGAAAAGGTAAATTTCCGTTGCTTGTTGCATCCGATGTATATCGCCCGGCAGCCATTGACCAATTGATGACACTCGGAAAACAAATTGATATTCCGGTATTTGCGCATCGCGAACTTAGCGCGATTGATATTGCAACATCCTCTATTGAATACGCGAGGAAAACTGCTCGTGATACTGTTATTATTGATACTGCGGGACGTTTGCATATTGATGAAGAAATGATGCAAGAAATCGAAACTATTAAACAACGAACAATGCCGAGTGAGATATTGTTTGTTGTAGATTCGATGACAGGGCAAGATGCAGTGAATACAGCAAAAGTGTTTCACGAACGTTTGGCTTTTGACGGAATAGTTCTTACGAAATTGGACGGTGATACACGCGGAGGAGCAGCGCTTTCCATTCGGCGCATTGTCAGTAAGCCAATCAAGTTTATAAGCAACGGAGAAAAACTTGATGCGTTGGAACAGTTTTATCCTGAACGAATGGCATCAAGAATTCTTGGAATGGGTGATGTTGTTACGCTTGTTGAAAAAGTTCAGGAACAAGTAGACGAAACAAAAGCTCAGAAGTTAGAAGAAAAGATTCGGAAATCGTCGTTCACGTTTGAGGATTTTTTGGAACAATTGCAAGAAATAAAGAAAATGGGACCATTGCAAAACGTGTTGAAAATGCTTCCGGGAATGAACCGCATTTCTTCAGCGGCAATGAACGTTGACGACGGAGCATTGAAATACGCTGAAGCAATCATTTGTTCGATGACGAGAGAAGAGCGTTTGAAACCGCATATATTAAACGGGAATCGCAGAAAACGAATTGCAAAAGGAAGCGGAACGACTATTCAGGAAGTGAATAGAGTTTTAAAACAATTTTCAGAAATGCAACAAATGATGAAAACACTTTCAAAAGGAAAAGTTCCCGCTGCGTTTCGCAAGATGGGTTTATTCCACTGATATTTTTTTATTTTTTTTTACAAACATATTTTTACTTACAAGGAAATTAATTGTGGTTAAATTACGATTAGCGCGAATGGGCAGAAAGAAAAGCCCGATTTATAAAATCGTTGCCGCCGACTCACAATCGCCACGGGACGGAAGATATATTGAATCTATAGGACAGTATAATCCTTTGACGCAACCGATGACGGTTGATGTGAAAGAAGATAAAATGTTCAAATGGTTGAAGAACGGTGCACAACCGACAGATACAGTTCGTAGTTTGTTTCGAAGAAAAGGATTGTGGTTAAAATGGAGTTTAATCCGAAAAGGCAAGAGCGAAGAAGAAATTTCTCCTATTATGGAACAATGGCAACAACTGCAAGTTGAAAAACTATCTCGCGAAGCTGAGAAAAAAGCACGACGGAAAGCGAAAAAGAAATCGGAAAAAACACAAGCGACGGAAAGTTCAACAGCGTCGTAAGGAAGTTTTTTGCTGAGATTTTGCGAACGATGTCTGAAAGTTTCGACGAATGGTAAAGAATGTTTGAACCACGCTAAACTCGTCAGATCCATTGATTGATAAGCAACTCATCGCTGTTGGAAAAATAATTCGATGCGTTGGAATAAAAGGCGCAGTTAAAATACATCCGTATGCTTCTTTGCCTAAACGATTTTCGTTATTAACAAAAGTATTTCTTGGTGAAACTCCGCAAACAGCAGAACAATATGAAATTCGAGAAGTCGAACTTCGTGGTGCGTATGTAGTTGTAACGTTTTCAAATATTCCAACGAGAAATGATGCAGAAAAAATCGTTGGAAAATATATTTTTGTCAACGAGTTACAACGAGTTTCACTTCAGCAAAATGAATGGTTTATTGACGATATACTTGGCTGTGAAGTTTTTGTTCGCAGTGTATCTGTTGGAGTAGTTCGCGATGTGATTACGTTGCCTGCGCAGGATGTGTGGGTTGTACATCAAGGCGGCAAAGAAGTATTAGTTCCTGCAGTTCGGGCATTTATCGAAAGCGTGGATGTGAAAAATAAAATAATTGTTCTTCGTCCGCCGGAAGGATTGATTCAATTTGATGAATAAGAAAATGTATGCGATTCGATATTCTATGTGGGGTTCCTGCTTTGTTGAAAGGTCCGTTCAACGAAAGCATTTTAAAACGTGCGCAGCAGAAAAACCTTGTAAAAATAATTATTCACGATTTACACGATTATGCGTACGATAAGCATCGGAAAATTGATGATGTTCCATTTGGCGGAGAAGCGGGAATGGTATTGAAACCCGAACCTATTTTTGAATGCATCGAAACGTTGAAAAGAGAAAGAACCTACGACGAAATAATTTATCTTTCCGCTGACGGAGAACGTTTTCAACAGTCGCTTGCAACGGAATTCTCATTGAAACAGAACTTGATTTTTTTATGCGGACATTATAAAGGAGTGGATGAACGAGTGCGCGAGCAACTGATTACGAAAGAAATTTCGATCGGAGATTACGTACTAACCGGTGGAGAACTTGCTGCCGCAGTAGTTATTGACGCAACTGTACGACTCATTCCCGGTGTTGTAAGCAATGCAGAATCTCTATTGAATGATTCTTTTCAGAATATGATGTTAGATGCACCTTCATACACGCGACCGGCGGAATTTCGCTCGATGAAAGTTCCTGAGGTTTTACTTTCTGGCGATCCACAAAAAATTGCCGTGTGGCGTGATGAAAAGCGACTTGAAAAAACAAAACAACGAAGAAACGATTTAATCAATTAACTATTTCTATTAATTTTAAAAGAATAATTTTGGAGCAACTCCGATGAATAAAATGAACATTGTTGAAGCAATGCAACTACAAAAAGAACTTCCGGCGTTTCAACCGGGAGATACCGTGAACGTTCACGTACGCGTTATTGAAGGCGATAAGGAACGCATTCAGCAGTTTCAAGGAATTGTAATGAAGCGTCATAACAATACGATTAATTCAACGTTTGTTGTGAGGAAAATGTCTCATGGTGTTGGCGTCGAACGAAACTTTCCGCTTCATTCTCCACGCATTGCCAAAATCGAAGTGGTAAAACAAGGTCGTGCACGTCGAGCAAAACTGTACTATATGCGTACGCTCGCAGCGAAACAGATTCATCAAAAATTAAATGCATAGCGCATCGCACCACAGAGGAAAAGGCGTTGCGATTCCATCGTTGTTGTATGCTGAACCGATTCGTTTGGCTATTGCAGAACAGTTTCCTGAATATCGTTTTGTAACGGATTTACCGGCGAAACTTGCGTTACAGTTTCGAGAGCGAACTTCGGAACTTGCATTGATTTCTCCGCTTGAATATGCAAAGGAATCATCACTGTATCGACTTATTCCGAACATTGCAGTTTCTTCGCGCAAAGGAACTGGAAATGTATTATTGTCTTTCAATCAAGGTTTAAAAACAATCCGCACTCTTGCCGCTGACCCGAATTATTCTTTTGAAGTAGTTCTCGCGCTGCTTATTCTTGCCGAGCATTATGAGTCGCGCCCGAAAATACTTCTCCATAGTGGAGATACTGCTTCGATGCTTTCTGTCGCAGATGCGGCGTTAGTTATTCGAACGGGAGTAGTTTCGGAAAGCGATTATCAAGATTCTTTGGATGTCATTTCGTTGTGGAATGATATGTATGAACTTCCCGTTGTTATCGGATTGCTCGCTTGCCTCGAAGGCGCTGTTTCAGAAAAAGAATTTCACATACTTTCTCAACTCGGTGCAATGATTGATGAAAGTGTTCAACAGAACGCAAAAGCACGTGACGATACTTTTTGGACAGATGAACAATTAGAAGAAACAGCACGACATCAATATCTTGCTTCTTTCTCGTATCGTCTTGAAGAACCTGAATTAGATTCGCTCCGGGAGTTTTTTCGGCTTGCATATTATCACGGCATTTTGAAAGATATTCCCGACATTCGAATGTATTCACCCGAACAACCGCAGTTTTCTCATAACTAAATGAAAAAAACGAATGCCTTTCACAAACAAAGTACGAACGGTTCCGTTTCTGCAGAAATCTTATTGATTGAAGATGAAGCATTACTTGTACAAAGTTTAATCAAACGTTTGGAAGATGCACATTACGCTGTAGAGACCGCAATGAACGCTGATAAAGGGTTGCAACTTGCTTTGCGTCACGATTACGACATTATTATTCTCGACTTGTTGCTTCCGGGAAAACGCGACGGAATGCAATTGCTTCGTGAGTTTCGAAAACACAAAAGCAAATCTATGGTTGTCGTAATGTCGGGAAAAACAATGGTGGAAGATAAAGTTGAAGCGTTACGCGCCGGCGCAGATGATTACTTGGCAAAACCGTTTGCGTTTCTTGAATTGCAGGCGCGCATTGAAACGTTACTGCGCCGTCGAGGATTATTGACGACAAACACACTTGAATTTAAAGACATCATCATGGATTTGGATACACATCGCGTAACAAAAGAAGGGAAAGAATTAAAATTTTCATCGAAAGTTTTTGATTTGCTCACATATCTTATTCGCAATAAGAATCGTGTCGTAACCCGTGGCGAACTTGCAGAGCATGTTTGGGGATATAAGTTTGAACCGGAGTCAAATCTCATTGATGTGTACATTAGTTACTTACGAAAAGAACTCAACAAAGGAACTTCCGAAAGTATGTTACAAACTATACGAAAACTCGGATTTATGTTGAACGATAAATAATAAAACTTATCGCTTGTTCTTTTTAATTCTTTCTCCAATCAAACGAATTCCCTCCAATACAAGCCAAGGCTCAATTACATCAATTACGTTCGTTTGTGAAGAAACAATCGAAGCCAATCCTCCCGTTGCAATTACTTTTGCATTTCCGATTTCTATTTTCAACCTTCGAATCATTCCTTCGAGTGCATCCACTGCGCCGAACATTATTCCCGCTTGCATACTCGTAACCGTATTTCTTCCGATTGCTGTTTCCGGAAAATGCAATTCCACTTTTGGAAGTTTTGCCGCGCGGCGATGAAGTTCACTTGCAATAGTTTCTAATCCTGCTGTAATTACTCCGCCGAGATAATCTCCGTTTTTTGCAATCACGTCGTACGTTGTTGCAGTTCCAAAATCAATGACAATGCAAGCAGTTTTATATTTCGTAAAGGCTGCGAGTGCATTGCACAATCTATCTGCTCCTACAGCATTCGGGTCATCGTAATGAATTTTTATTCCAAAGTGTAACGATGCGGAAATTAGTAACGGTTCTTTGTGAAAATATTTTTTTGCCATTCGTTCATATACATCCGTTAAATTCGGAACAACCGATGCAATACCAACGCTATCAATTTTTTTCGTGTTGATTTTTGAATGTTCGCACAGATTTTTGACAAGAAGAAATATTTCGTCTTCTGTTCGCAACACAGGAGATGAAACTCGCCAATGAGCGATAAGTTTTTTGTTCTGAAAAATTCCAAGAACAGTGTGTGTGTTTCCGATATCAATTGCAAGTAGCATAATTTATTTTTGTTATATCATTTTGAACGACGTGAAGAATCTTCATAGATGTTTCACTTTGTTCAACATGATAAGTTTTAAGTTTATATTCGTATAGAAACATCTCCAGAAGAAAATTTCACCAATTTGTTTTCAACGTTCACAAGTAATTCTCCGTTCGAGGCAATGTCAACAGCAATTCCATGCAAAACATTTCCGTTTTGATGAATAGAAATTTCTTTTCCGAACATTGTTGAATATGACTTCCATTCTGAAAGAATTTTACTCGATTCGTTTTCACACAACGAAATATATTCTTTTTCACATTCCAAAAGAATATTGAATAACAATTCTTCCCGATTCCATTCGTGTTGTGTTTCAATAAATAACGAAGTCGCAGTTTCCTTCAATTCTTCAGGAAAATTATTTTGATTCACATTCAATCCAATACCTACAATGATATAATCAATTTGTTCGTTATGAATGGAGGTTTCGAGCAACATTCCGCAAAGTTTTTTTTTGTTCAATAAAATATCATTGGGCCACTTACATTCCGTTTTCAATTGGTAGTGAAAATTCAGTGTCTTGACAATCGCCACGACTAATGCAAAGGGAAGAAGGGAAGAACGAGAAAGCGCAAAACGAGGTCGGAGTATTATTGAAAACGTTAAATTTTTTTCCTTGTCGGAAATCCAAACTCGGGAAAATCTTCCTCGTCCATTTGTTTGTTCATCCGTAAGAACAATTGTTCCTTCCGCTTTTCCTTCTTCTGCAATTTTTTTTGCATACGTGTTTGTAGAATCAAGCGTTTTGAAAAAGGAAATTTCCTTAACAAAATTCCGCGCTTGTAAATAATTTTTGAATTGAATGATGTTAAACATTTATTTTTTCACTAACGTTATTTTCGTTATCTCCGGTGGACAATTAATGCGAATCGGAATTGCAACCGTTCCAATACCTCGCGAAACATACATTTGCGCGTTGTCGTTTTTATACAATCCTCCAACGTACGGCGATGCAACAAGTGCAGGAGTAATTGCCATTTGTCCGAATTTTGCAAACACTACTTGTCCTCCGTGCGTGTGTCCAGAAAGTGTTAAATCAATGCTGGCATTTTTCGCTTGCTCAAAAAAATATGGGCGATGGCATAATAAAATTCGGGGAATGTTGTTTTCAGTTTTCGCAACAAGTTTTGGAAATCGTTCGTTCGCCGTTTGCCGATTTCCGAAATCATCAACGCCGAGCAAAAATATTTTCTCTCCGTTTTTTTCGAGCGCTATTGTCTCATCACGCAAAAGTTTGATGCCGCATTGTTCGACTTCTTTTGCAACGGTTTCAACATCAGAAAAGAAATCGTGATTGCCCAAACATCCGTACACACCAAACGGTGCTTTCAAATCTACAAAAGCTTCAGCAAATGGATACACTTCTTCAACTTGACTATTGACGAAATCGCCAGTTACAAACGTGATATCGGATTTCAATTCATTCACTGCAGTGACATATTTTTGCATATCTCGTTTCGGCATAAATACGCTGGAATGAATATCACTGATGAGCGAAATCGTGAAGTTCTGAAATTGCGGTGGTAGATTTTTTATTGTAATTGTTTGATACGTAATTTCAAAATCATCGCGGACAAATGCGCCGTATGCAGTTCCTGCAAACGACACTCCTGCGAGAGAAATCATTCCTTGTTGCAAAAATTTTCTTCGCGAAACATTGAACGATTGATATGATGGTTTCGATTCGAGGTGAATTATTTTATTATTCACCGATGGAATTTTCTTCCCAAACCAAAATGAAAAACGGAATGGAAGTTCCAGTAGTTTTAAAATTCTTGAAACAAGAAAAAGAATAACCAGTGTTCCGTGCCAAAGAAATACGGGATAATACACACCGTATAAAATGAACGGATAAATTTGTGTTGAAGGCGGGCGATAAAACGAAATGAAAAAGAGTGGAATGTTCATTACGATGAATAAAATTCTTCCACTCCATAATAATACTTTACTCGCAGATTTATTCCGAAAATATTTTTCGCTTCTTCGGAAAAAGAAATACTGAATTCCTAGAAGTATGGAAAGAAAAATTATTCTGAAAAGAAAAAATCTCATTGTAATTGCAACGATGTATTTTTCGTGAGTTCTTTGATAAATAATCCTGAAACGATGAACAACAATGTTTCAAGCCACAAACGTGGATATGCAAACAATGTGAACCAGCTTTGCCCATCATATTCGCGAAAAAAGTTGTAAGGAATATAGCCAATCGAAATGAAAATTATTCCGATGAATATTGTCCAACTCAGAGAAAATTCGCTTGCTTCTTTCAATAACAATGCAATGGGCAAAACGATGATGAGGAAATGATATGTTGCTGTTGCCGGCGCGAGATACATTCCAACGATTCCAATGATTGCAAATGCGAGTGGTTCAGATTTTTCTTTTAGCAACGATGAAAAAAGTTTTTTTAAATAGAGATATTGAATATACGATACGATGACTATGATAAACCATCGTAGAATTTCAAATAAAACATTTGAAGAAAAAATCGGATCGGGATTCCATTGTTCATCGAAAACAAATAATCTACGGAATAAACTATTCCACGACTGAAATGTTGCGGAAAACGGATTCTGCAAAATGCCGTTGATATGATTGAACAGAGATGTTTCGACAAATACTTTGTGCATTTCTATTCCGAGAATAAAAAATGCAAGTAGAGATAAAACGGTTGTTGTAATAAGAGATGTCAAAACGAGTTTCCATTCTTTTCGGAATGCAAGATAAAGGACAAAAATGAACGGAAAATATTTTATACCGATCATTAACCCGAATGAGATTCCACTGAGAATTTTTTCATCTTCTCGATAAAAATAATATCCGAGTAAAATTGTGTATGTAAGCAATAAATATAATTGTCCGAATTTAACATTGTTAATGAGCGCAAGTCCGGAAATGAGAAAAAGAAGGAGAGAATATTTCCAATTTGTTTTTAAAATTGTCGAAAGTAAAATTACATTCAAGAATAATAAAAGCAAGTTGAACGTTGTCCAGATTTGTTTTGCAACGAGAGGTTCAAAATGTGCAATCGGAAGAAAAACTAATGCTGTGAGTGGAGGAAACGGTGCAAACTTTCCTTCTTCTGTAATTCCATATTGGTGCATTTGTGCTTGAAACCATTTGTCATCATACATTCTATCAATTTCTTTTCCTTCAAGAACTAACCGTGATGACGTATAATAATTCGGAAAATCAGTTTGAAGAGAAGCGTATGCCGGAATAATTCCTTTCCAGATAAAAAATGCAGAAAAGAAAATAAGAGAAATAGTAAGCAATATATTTTTCATACGAAGTGTATCATTTTTTCGTATTCGGTTTTAACTTCGTCAACAGAAATTTCTTTCATACACTGTGCATCGAACGGACAGCGAAATGTTTTTGCGTCGTACACATTCATACACGGCGAACAAGAAATATTTTTGTAAATAATTTTATGATTATTTCCGATTGGCCCGTAAAATGCTGGCGATTCTGGTCCGAACAGAGAAAGTGTGCGTTTTCCCAATGCTGCGGCAAGATGAAGCGGTCCACTATCGTTGGAAACAATGAGTGAAGATTTTTGTAAGAGAACAAGTAATTCTCCGAACGTTAGTTTTCCTGCGACGTTGATTACGTTTTCTTTATTGATTGCTCGAACTATTTCTTCTACGTAAGAAAATTCGTTTTCATCGCCGATAAAAAAGTAAGTATAATTGTCTGAGAAACTCTCTTTTGCAAGTTGAATAAAATTTTCCTTTTTCCACCTGCGTTCGAGAAATGTTGTTCCGGCATTGACATTTACTGTGATGAAATGTTTGTTTTGCAAAACAACTTGAAAAGTTGTCTTACTATTATACTCGAACATCACAATATCTTTTTCAAATATCTTCGGCTGTTCGAGAATAATGTTTTCTAATTGCGTTTCCACTTGTGAAAGAAAAATTTCCGTAACGTGTTTTGATTTGTCGAGAGGAATTTGTTTCGTAACCAATAAATTTCTCCATCGTGTTGGAAGCGCAAATGCAATCCGTTGCGGGGCGTTTGTAATTGCGGATAGAAGAGTAGAAAATTTCGAGAAGAATTCAAAATCAAAAACTACATCAAATTCTTTTTCACGAAATATTTTTCGAAGTGCAAATGTATTCCGAATAAAATCATCGAGCGTTTCGTTGTCGATAGTTAGAAGTGCATCAATACTCGAAATGCGATTGAGTAATTCTCGATTCGATTTGAACGAGAGAAACGTGAGCGATGCATTAGGATATTTTTTTTTGATTTCTCGTAATGTCGGAGTGAGAAGAACAATGCTTCCCATTCCAAAAAATTTTACTACGAGTACGTTTTTGATTTTTTCATTGGCAAGTTCTCTTCGTTGCGATGGGAAAAATTTTTTCCAATATGCGAATAACAAACACAACGGAACGCCGACAAATCTGTCAATAAAACGCATCAAAAAAACTGTCATCGTTTTTTCAAAACAAGAACTACGTGGTCGGAAAAATTATAGAGCGGATATGTGTATCTGCGTTCGTTTTCGATGTTCAAAAGCATTTCGCTCAATTTCGGAAATCGAGTGTAAAAGTTTTGTGAATTAGGTGTAGGTGAAAGGAAATTCAATCCGAAAACTTCTACGCAATTAAAATACGGCGAAAATATTTTTGTAAACTCATCTGCGAAATAATATTTTACGAGAACGGAACTTCCTTCAATGTTTGCACGTATGCCATTCCGTTTCATTCGGCGAAATGCGGAAGAAAAATTGAGTCGTGCGAGAAAAGAAAGCGTTTCCCACAAACAAAATTTGTTCATCGCATTCACAATAAAAATTCCATTCGGTTTCAGAAGTTCGGAAATATCTTTTGCAACAGTTTCTAAATTCATTACGCAATTTATTCCACCGAAGTTAGAAAATATCCCTTCGAATTTTTCATTCGTTATTGTTGAAATATTTTCTATATAGCATTGTTTCAAAATAATTTTATCGGAAAGATTTTCTTGCTGAACTTTTTCTGATGCAACGCGAATCATTTCTTCTGAAACATCTGTCGCTACAACGTTGATTCCATTTTGGGCAAAAAATATTGCATCTGTTCCGGTTCCGCAATTCAATTCGAGAATCGTATTTCCTTGTTGAAAATAACGCAGAGCAGTTTCGTAAATAACCGGACGAATTCTGTTCTTAACGATATTATTTTCAAAATGCGCATCGTAATTTTGCGCATAGGAATCAAATGGAGAATTGCTCATTACAATGTATCGTAATCAATAAGAATTTCTTCGCCTGCTTTAATATCTCTTACTGCGAAGTACGAATAATTTTTGTGAAAAGCATTCGGTGTTTTCGCGTGATTCAAAAACCAACCGACGGACATTCTTCCGAAATTTGTCGGTCCTGCAAAATATTTCTTATCCTCAATCGTGTATTGCTGAAACGCTTTTGGAACATTTTTTCTTCGCTTGCCTTGTTCCCAAAATAATTTTAAATGCGTCCCTTGCTTGATGGGATGAGTTGCAAAAACACCAATGCCGTGAATATTGGAAATGCGCAGCACAAAAGAAAATTCATCAGTTGTAATTTTGTAATTTTTCATTCACTATACTTTCTTTGCTAACAAATCCATCATCATCCTCGAAACTTTTGCTTTTCCGAAAGTTGAAATACGTTTTTTCAAATTACTGTTTCCGTTCTGTTTCAAACGAAAATTCGCAACTTCATTTACTACATAGCGATTTGCATATTTATAAAACGCATCGGAAAATCGTCCGGAAAATTTCAACGTCCTATCGGTAAGTTTATCCCACTCTGCGTGCGTTGTAATTTGTTTTTTTACTTCGTCAAATAACGGCGTTCCTTTTATCGGATATGCAACCGTTGTGAGAAAAATATCGGGCAAAGTTTCTTTCAACAAATCAACTGTTTCTTCAATGTCGGAAATTTCTTCGCCGGGATAACCGAGCATAATAAAAAATCCCGCTTCGATGCCGTGCTGTTTTGTGAGTTTCGTAACGCGCTGAATTTCATCCACTGTAACTCTGCGTTGCATTGCATCGAGAATTTTTTGCGAACCACTTTCTGCCCCATACCAAATTCTGAACGAACCGAGTTCTGCCATTTTTTGTATAATGTCTGCATTCAATCTATCGGCGCGTGTAATACATTCAAACGGAATTATGATATTGCGCTTTTTCATTTCCGCATAAAACTCGTTGAACCATTTTTGATTAATCGTGAATACATCGTCCGCAAACCACAACATATCCGGTTTGTATCGTTCACGGAGAAGTTCTATTTCATCAACAACATTTTTTGCAGAACGTCGGCGATGCGTTTCACCAAATACAGAACGCGAACACCACGTGCATGTATAAGGACAACCACGCGCGCATATCAGCGAAGCGCTTCCCATTGTGTGATGTGTTCGCCACGTATCAACATAACGCTGTATATCAATCGCATCTCTGTCGGGAAGCGGAAGCGAATCCAAATCTTTGATGAGCGGACGCAATTCGTTGTAAATAATGTTTCCATCTTCGTTCTGAAAAACAATTCCTAAAATTTGTTCGAGTTTGTGAACGCCGTTTTTTGAAATTGCGGGAAGAAGTTCTGCCATTGTTTCTTCTGCTTCGCCAATCACAGCAACGTCTGCGCCGATGTTCAGATAATTTTCTGCATACTTTGCAACATCGGGACCACCAACAATAATTTTGCAGTTGTGTTGCTTACAAAATCGAATTTGTTCAATCACGTTAAACTTCGTCATCAAGTTGGAATATATTCCGAGGATGCTTGGCTTTTCCTGTTCGATGAAATTGCAAAAATCTTTCTTGCTCGAAAACGTTGTATCAAAAATAGAAACAGAAAACCCTTTCGATTTCAAATACGATGAAATGTACAGAATACCAAGCGTGGGATACGGTTTCATTATCCGTTTTTCCGCTTCGTCTTTAAAAAGAAAATAGCCGTGTGTGAGGAGAATATCCAAATGTGACGTTGAAGTAATGGAGTTTTTGGAGTATGCAGAGGTTAATTCAATTTTGTACGAATACGAACAGAGTTGTAAGAAATAACTGTGAAAGCATTTGTCAATTCTTTTTCGTGCTTCAATATTGCATCCGAAACTATTGTTGCTTTTTTCTTTGCGGATAAACCAGTTAAGCGAATAAGAATTACTCCGTTGAAAATTTGTTTTTGACGATAAACAAGTTCACCAAAATCTTTATCGGAAGTCAAAAGGAGTGTCTCTGGTTCATTGCTTAAAGAGAGAACGATATCATCAGAAATCCCCATTTCAATTTCTGCAACATATATTGTTTGGTGTTTGTCTTGACGAAGTCGCTCGACTATTTCTTCGTCAACGCACTCGTCAATGAGAAATTTCACGCATCAATTTCAGAAATTGGATAAATAACATCTGCGCGCAACGATTCTGCCGCAAAAGCCATTGCCGCACGTATTCCTTCTTCCGTTAAACGAGGATGTGCTTTAAGAATTTGTTCTACTGTTTCACCGGCAGCAAGTTTTTCTAAAATGAGTTCAACGGTAATGCGAGTTCCGGCAATGACCGGTTTTCCCATCATTACATTTGGATTTGATTGAATGAGTTGTGTGTTCATAGTTTTTTCGTAATGTATTTGTATTCGGTGAGTGTTTCCATAATAATTTTTTATTCTAAAAATGAAACTTTTTATTTCACTGGTTCGATGTGGTAGCTAAGAAGTTCATAAGAAAAATGGCTTTCAACGTTTGGGGCAAAATTTGGAGGATTTAGATATAGTTTAATAAAACCAACTTTAGGGCAAAACCATTTTCTGTCGTAATTCTCTTCTATATCTAAATAATAACGTCTGTAGATTTGAAAGCAATAAAACTCTCCCGCAAGTACGTTGATAGAATCTTGCTCTACAACAACGGATGAGTCAAAGACGGGTGTCTTCCATCTTTGTCCGATTTCTATTGGTAATATAACAATATAATCTTCGATTGTTGAATCAATTATATCATCAAAATAACCGTATTCTGATATTGTATCTCCATTTCTAAAACAGATACTTTGTCCGTAATCATTTGTATCGGAACTGTAATCAGTTTTCCATACTTTGCCAGTTAGACCATTTGGTAATTGAACATTCTTTGTAATATAAATTGTCACTGTATCAAGTATATTTTCAGTGCTATCATACCTCGCATACTTCCACCAACTTCCAACTGTATTGGGAAAATATTCATAAACTGGCTGTGGTGGTTGATGCTCAACAGGATTTTTCTTACACGAAATTTGAAATGCAATTGTGAATAATAAAATAAATAAGAATATTGAATAGTGCTTCATAATATTGCCTCATAATTTTAAAAAACTTTTTCTAACACTTTCATTTCTCTCTCAAACCTTTTTACCGTTGCGCGATGAAACACAGCAGAAGCAAGCGCGCGGGGAGAATGTTTGTTCCATTTCTTTGGCGAAGAAAGTAGTTCCATTCCTTTCCATACGCGAAAACGTTTGTGAATGAGTTTGTGCAACGCGCGATAAAAATCCGGCGAATACGTTCCGTGATACATCATCGCTAAATCTTGACTATCGAACCAATTTTGTTTTTCGCCGAGTTGTTCGCGTACGTTGTCGTAAAATTTTGTTCCGGGCAATGGATACGAAACCGAAACGCCAATTTCATCGGGCAAACATTCGCGCACCATAAAAAACGTTTTTTCGATATCGTCTTTCGTTTCGCCTGTGTAACCAAATTGCAAAAAGAATCC
>VGWC01000022.1 GCA_016873775.1 Ignavibacteria bacterium
ACACAAAACTATCCAAATCCGTTTAATCCGACAACAACGATTAGATTTGAAATTCCCGTAGGGGCAATTCATGAATTGCCCTTACAAACAACGTTGAAAATCTACAACGTTCTCGGTCAAGAAGTTGCAACGCTTTTAAACAATGAAACGATGGAAGAAGGAATGCACGAAATTCAATTCGATGCGAGCGGATTATCAAGCGGCATATATTTCTATCGCTTACACGCCGGAACATTCTTGGAAACAAAGAAAATGATACTCGTGAAGTAGCGTGAAATTTCGTTTCAGTGCAAAAAAGAAACCTTCGAGGTTTTTTTCTGTACGTTTTTTTTTCAAGGGTAAAATTTCTAACTTCATCCCGCTTTTAAAATTTTTTCACTCTAATGAAGAAAAATATATTCTTATGAAGTTCTTCTATTCGTTATTTATTCTCGGTTCATTGATGTTCGCATCATCACCGGGAAAAGAACAAACGCACATACAATTTGAACAATATCAGTTACCCAATGGGCTTACGGTTATTCTTCACGAAGACCGTTCTGCTCCTGTTGCCGCTGTCGTTGTTATGTATCACGTTGGTTCAAAAAATGAAAAACCAAAACGCACTGGCTTTGCGCATTTGTTTGAACACATGATGTTTCAGGGTTCGGAACACGTAGCAGACGACGAACATTTCAAACTATTGCAGGAAGTAGGTGCTAACATCAATGGAACAACCAACGAAGATCGAACAAATTATTTTGAAATTGTTCCAAGTAATTATCTCGAACTTGCGCTCTATCTCGAATCCGACAGAATGGGATTTCTTCTCCCAGCAATCACGCAGGAAAAACTCAACAACCAGATTGATGTTGTCAAAAACGAACGGCGACAAAGTTACGACAATCAACCGTACGGAACTTCATCAGAAAAAATTTCTGCGGCGATGTTTCCTCCGATGCATCCGTATCATTGGCCCGTGATTGGTTATATGGAAGATTTAAGCGAAGCGCAACTGGGCGACGTTTCAGAATTTTTCAAAACATACTATGCTCCGAATAATGCATGCGTTGCGATTGCCGGAAATTTTGAAACGAAACAAACAAAACAATGGATAGATAAATATTTCGGAGATATTCCTCGCGGAAAAAGTTTTGAACGTCCCTCTCCTATTCCTGTTTCGTTCAACGAAGACAAACGAATGATGTTTGAAGATAAAGTAAAACTTCCGCGATTGTATATTGATTGGGTTTCTGCTCCAATGAATACGCGCGAAGATGCCGTATTGGATGTTCTTTCCGATATTCTTGGCAGCGGAAAGACGTCGCGAATGTATAAATCGCTTGTGTACGAAAAACAAATAGCACAAACAGCCGTTGCGTATCAAAGCGGAATGGAAATCGGCGGACAATTTGAAATTCAGATTACAGCGAAACCGGAAAAAACGCTTGTGGAAATGGAAACGGCTTTTGATAATGTGTTAGACAATCTTTTCAAAAACGGCGTTACGCAGAAAGAAATTGATAATGCCCTTTCGCAAAAAGAAACACAGTTTATCAATTCACTTTCCACCGTGTTCGGAAAAGCAAATCAACTTGCTACCTATTTTACGTACACGGGCGAGCCGAATCGTATCAACAAGGAACTCGAACGGTATCACAACATTACGCCTGAAGAAGTAATGCTCGTGGCAAAAAAATATTTAACTGCTCCAAAAATTGTGTTAAGTATTGTCCCCGAAGGAAAAACTGATTTGGCGGCAAAAAATTCTATGATGTGGAAAGGAAATTAATTATGTTGTCAATATATCAACATTCAGTAGTTAGTAGTCAGCGTTCAACTTTTGTGAAATGGATG
Organism: Ignavibacteria bacterium; assembly: GCA_016873775.1. NCBI lineage: Bacteria > Pseudomonadati > Ignavibacteriota > Ignavibacteria > Ignavibacteria bacterium. The sequence goes on from VGWC01000022.1 coordinate 1,837, forward strand.
AAATGTGTTTTTGGAATTGTTTTGTTTTCTGTTACGATTCAATGCACATTTTCATCGGATTTCGACAGGACAAAACGACCGGAAGGACAAGAGGCTCCGAAAATTTCATTACCGCAAATTCAAAAAACTACGTTGAAAAACGGTTTGCAACTGTGGCTTGTGGAACACCACGAATTACCACTCGTTGCAATGAATTTGGTTTTTCAATCCGGCGCCGCTTTTGATAAACATAAACCGGGATTAGCGGCAATGACTGCTGATTTACTCGATGAGGGAACAACAACGCGAGACGCATTACAAATTGCCGATGAATTGGAATCTATCGGCGCATCGTTCAACATTTCGTCGAACTTTGATGGCTCGTACGTTTCTGTACAAACACTCAAAAAACATCTCGAGAAATCATTGGAAATTTTTTCTGATGTGTTGGTGAACGCTTCTTTCCCGGATAAAGAATTTCAGCGATTGCTAAAACAGCGACTGACTTCGTTAGTGCAGCAACGCGACCAACCGACAACGATAGCTAGTAATGCGTTCAATTATATTTTATATGGTTCCGAACATCCGTACGGAAATAATATTACCGGCAACGAAGTTTCGCTAAAAGATATGCTGGCAAAAGATTGTGAAAATTTTTATCGCACTCATTATCGTCCCAATAACGCAACTCTCCTCATTGTCGGCGATATAACGCTCAAAGAAATTTCTTCGCGTTTAGAAACTGCTCTCGCAAACTGGAAAACGATGGAAGTACCATCAATAGAAATTCCTCAACCGAAAACAATTGCACAGCGAACGGTGTATCTGATAGATAAACCGGGAGCGGCACAATCTGAAATTCGCATCGGATATCCTGCGCTTTCACGGAACACTCTCGATTTCTTTTCTGTAACATTGATGAATCGCGCATTAGGAGGACAATTTGCAAGTCGTATCAATATGAACTTGAGGGAGAAACACGGTTATACGTATGGAGCGCGTTCAGGATTTTCGTTTGTCAAAGGAATTGGTCCGTTTTTTGCTTCGGCGGGAGTGGTAACTGCAAAAACCGATAGTTCGCTCATCGAATTTTTCTACGAACTCGACAGAACACACAACGACGGTATTACATCAGAAGAATTATCCTTTGTTAAAAAAGGAGCAATCGGTGGTTTTGCATTGACGTTTGAAACTCCTTCGCAGATTGCAGGCGCATTGCAAAGTATTGTTCTGTACGGACTTCCGGAAAATTATTTCGAAAAATATCTCATGAATATTGAAAACGTTTCGCTTTCAGAAGTTCAAACTGTTTCACAAAAATATCTCAATACATCGAATATGGCTGTCGTTGTCGTCGGCGACTTGAAAACTATTCAAGATGGAATTCTTGCATTGCAATTAGGAGACGTTGTGTTTTGCGATGTTGATGGAAAACCGATTCGGTAAGTTGCTTAGTTGAAATAAACATCTTCAACACTTGGATACTGAGGCAGCAAAACGCACGTTTGAAAATTATTTACACGAAAAAAAACTTCGTGTAACTCCCGAACGATTTGAAGTGTTAGAAGCCGCAATGAATTTTGACGGACATTTTGATGCAGACGAATTGTTCAGCGTAATGCGTTACAAAAAATCCAAAGTATCGCGAGCAACGGTGTATAATACACTCGAGGTGTTGCTCGCGTGCGGATTGATTTCGAAATATCGCTTTGCGGATAATTTATCACGATATGAGAGAGCATTCGGAAGACCGCGCCATGACCATCTAATTTGCCTTGGATGTGGCGAAATAATTGAATTTGTTGCACCGAAGTTAGAAAAAATTCAGAAAGAAATATGCGCACAGCATAAATTTTACCCACAAAATTCAACGTTGCAGATTTTTGGAATGTGTGAAAAATGTACTGTTGAAAAATAATGTTGTTTAAAATGAAAAACCATCAAAGTTTTTAGAACCTTGAGGTTTTTTTTATGAACTGAATTAAACTAATAAAAAATTTAACATCTGTAATATCATTTTCTTCGTTTTACCATTGAACGCAAGATTCCATCTTGCGCAACATATAAGCGATAGAAATATAATCCGCTCGGAAAAATTGTTGCATCAAATTCTACTTGTTTAAAACCCGCGCTTTCGTTTTTTGTTGTATCAGTGTTGCAACTTCTGTTCCAGTTATATCATATATTTTCAGCGATACGAACGCATCTTCCGGCAAATCATAACGAAAAATCGTCGTTGGATTGAACTGATTGGGTAAGTTTTTTGAAAGCAAAAATGTTTTGGCAGATTTTCTTGCACTGTTTGTGCATTGGCATTGTTAATGAAAATCTAGGAACTGTTCGTAAGTTTCATTTCAAATATTCTGTACTTAACATAGTAAAAGTACACAATGAAAGCAGAATTATTTTTTCACCTTCCATTTCTCCAAAGCATCTAACATAGAATAGTTTGTCAAATCGTAATGAATCGGCGTAACGGAAATAAAATTATTCATCACGGCAATCTGGTCAACATTATCATCCGTATCGAGAACATCCAAATCGCCGGTGAGCCAAAAATATTCTTTATTTGCAGGGTCTCGGCGAGCATCAAATGTATCGTTCCACGTGGATTTTCCCATTCGCGTAATTTTTACTCCGCGAATTTTTTGCTCTTCGACAGGAGGAATATTGACATTGAGCAACGTTCCTTGCGGTAAACCGTGTTTTAAAACTTGTTTGACCATTGTTTTAGAAAATTTTGCAGCGTAACGAAAATCGGGAGTTGTAAATGTTGCAAGTGATAATGCAATCGAAGGAACTTCCATCAAAGTTGCTTCCGTTGCCGCTGAAACTGTTCCCGAATATATAACACTGATTGCTGTATTTGTTCCGTGATTGATTCCCGAAACAACAATATCCGGCTTGCTTTTGAGAATGTAGCGAATAGCAATTTTCACACAATCAGCAGGAGTTCCTTCAACAGCATAACCAAAAAGTTTTCCGTTATGAAAATGCGGCTTAACGCGTATTGGATAATTCATCGTGATGGCATGTCCAACTGCGCTTTGCTGGCGTTCCGGTGCAACAACTGTTACGTCGCCGATTTTTTTTAATTCTTTCACGAGAGCAAAAATTCCCGACGCTTGAATTCCATCGTCGTTGGATACAAGGATGCGAAGATTTTTTGAAGACCTAACGAGTTTATCTTTCATAGTTTTGAAAATTCAGTTGCTATCAACATTTTTTTTGAGACAAATTCTGTACGGTCTTATGAAAAACTTTCTTTCTCATTCGGAAATTTTCCTTTCTTCACATCATGTGCGTACTGGAAAAATGCGTTTTTTATTTCCGATGATAAGTTCAAATACTTTCGTACAAACTTCGGTGTAAATTCATCGAACATCCCGAGCATATCGTACACTACGAGAACTTGACCATCACATTTTGCACCGGCACCAATTCCAATCGTCGGGATGGAAACCGTTTTTGTAATTGTTTCTGCAAGCGGAACAGGAATTTTTTCCAGCACCATTGCAAAACATCCGCTTTCTTCAAGAAGTTTTGCATCGTTCAATATATGTTCTGCTTCTTTTTTTTCTTTCCCCTGCAAATGATAACCACCGATTTGATGAATGGATTGCGGCGTTAAACCTAAATGTCCCATCACAGGAATCCCGAGAGAAGTTAATCTCTCAATCGCAGAGATTATTTGTTTTCCTCCTTCAACTTTCACTGCTTCCGCGCCGGTTTCTTTGAGAACTTTGCCACAATTTTTCACTGCATCTTCAACAGAAACCTGATACGAAAGAAACGGCATATCGGCAACAACCAGCGCACGTTTCACCGCTTTCCGAACTATTTTTGTGTGATAAATTATTTCGTCGAGTGTTACGGATAATGTTGTTTCATTTCCTTGTACAACATTGCCAAGCGAATCGCCAACGAGAATAATATCAATTCCTGCTTCGTCCAAAAGTTGGGCAAGCAAAAAATCGTACGCAGTGAGAACAGCAATTTTCTCACCGGTTTTTTTCATTTCAATAATTGTCTTGGTGGTAACTTGTTTTTTCATCTTGAAATTATTTTAAAACACAAAAGCACAAAGATATTCGGAAAGGTCATCAAATATGGACTATAAAATGTAACTACGTGCACGTTCAAGTTTCTCTCCTCGAAAAAACATTTCTTCAACTTCTAAAGGAAATTCATCAAACTCAACTTTCCATTGCAACTCAAACCCACGTCGAATTGCAATGCTGATTTCTTCATACGAAACTTTTCTGTTCAACTCGGTTTCGATTTCTGTTGTTGTTTCATTCAAATGGAGAAAATGAGATTCGTTTTTCTCGCGATAAAATTTCGGAAGAGTTCGATGTTCCCAGCCAAGCATTATAGAACCGTGCTGCAACACAACATCACCAAATCTTCGTTGCGCACTTCCGATAATTTTTTTTCCATTCACTTGCACTTCGGAACGCGAAACACTTGAAAAGCATGCGGCAGAATGTTCGCTGAAATACATTTTTTCTGAAGAACTTGGAGTTTGAGAAAGAGTTGCATTTACGCCAAGCAGTTTTAAACCTCGCACCAATGCTTGACTGATTTCACAATGAATTGGAGAAATATTTTTTCCGTTTGCAAACAGTACAACACTATACGTCAATTCTTCCGAATGATACACTGCTCTTCCTCCCGTTGGTCTGCGAACGATATCTACGTTTTCGGAAGCACATTGTTCTTTATCGAGAAAATCTTCGGATTGATGATGGCCCAGAGAAATTGCATACGGTTCCCATCCGTACAAACGAAGAGTTGGTACAATGTTCTTGTACGTTAACTTGCGCACAAGAAATTCGTCGTACGCCATATTCCAATTTCCATCGTGAAAACCAGTATTGGAAAAGAACATTTCCATTCCAAAAAAATGCTCTCGTTATTTTTTCCCTGAGCCAATGATTCCGCGTGAACTTATTCGCACAAAATCATAGACACTCTGCATTTCAGGTGATAATGCGCCAAGATTTAAAATTGCATTCAACGCTTGCGTAACATTCATTTTCGACTGATACAATAAACGATAAACGGTTTCCAAACTTTCCAACGTTTCTTTGGAAAAATTTCTTCGCCGCAATCCAACGTAATTCAGTCCTTGAAATGAAAGTGGTTCTTGACCGGCAAGAATGTATGGCGGTACATCTTTTGAAACACGAAATCCACCGCCTATCATCGAATGTCTTCCCACGCGAACAAACTGGTGAATCGGGGTCATTCCTCCGATAATTGCGTGGTCTTCAATATGAACATGTCCCGCCATATTTACAGCATTCGCAAGTATAACGCTATCGTTGACAACGCAATCGTGCGCAATATGAACGTACGCCATTATAAAACAGTGTTTTCCGACAGACGTTCTCCCACGCGATTCTGTTCCGCGGTGAATCGTTGCATATTCGCGTACCGTTGTATAATCACCTACTTCCGTTACTGTTGCAACGCCGGTATATTTTAAATCCTGGGGTTCTGTTCCGACAACTGCGCCGTGGAACAGTTTACAATGATTTCCGATTCTGCTTCCGTTTGCAACAATTACGTTGGAATGAATGGTGGTATTGTTACCGATGACCACATTGTCTTCGATGATTGAAAACGGACCAACAATAACATCTTCGCCAAGTTGGGCTTTTTCGCTGACTATCGCTTGCGGATGAATTGAAACACTCATAGGAAATTATCCTTTCTTTTGTATCGTTGTTCGTTCAACTATCGTTGCACTCATTTCTGCTTCTGCAACAAGATTTCCATCAACAATTGCTTTCCCTTTCATAACACATATTTTACTCCTTCGATTGATAATTTCCATTTCTAAAATCAATTGGTCGCCAGGGACAACGGGACGACGGAATTTCACATTGTTCAACGAAGTAAAATACATCAGTTTTCCATCCGGATTATCAACGCCGTTCAGCATTAATATTCCTCCCGTTTGCGCCATCGCTTCAATAATTAATACTCCCGGCATTACCGGTTGTCCTGGAAAATGTCCCTGAAAAAATTCTTCGTTGCACGTAACGTTTTTTATACCGACAATTTTTTCATCCAACTGAAAATCAATGATTTTATCTACGAGTAAAAACGGATACCGATGCGGAAGGATGCGTTGAATTGCGTTATTATCAAATACAATTCCTCGCGTTGTATCAAACTGATATTTCTTGACAAGTTTATTTTGTACATATAATTTCCGAATCTTTTTTGCAAACTCGATATTGCTGGCATGTCCCGGACGAGCAGCAAGTATTTGTGCTTTCATCGGTGCACCGATTAACGCTAAATCTCCAACTAAATCAAGTAATTTGTGACGCGCGGGTTCATTAGTGAATAAAAGTTCTTTTCCGTTCAATGTTCCTGTGTTCCCCAACAAAATGGATTCCCGTATTCCTAATTTTTCTGAAATACGCTCCACTTCTTCTTTGGATAGCGGAGGGTCAACAACAACAATGGCATTATCCAAATTTCCGCCGCGAATCAATCCCGCATCGTGCAACGCTTCCACTTCGTGCAAAAAACAAAACGTACGCGCAGGAGAAAACTCTGTTACAAACTCTTTCTCCATATCGAACATTCCGGTATGCTGACTCCCTAATACAGGACTGTTGTAATCAATCACCACCGTAACACGATAATCATCAGTCGGCAATGCTACAATATCAACGCCTTTTTGTTCATTCACGTAACGAACAGTTTGGTCAATAATCAAATAATCTTTCAGAGCCGATTGTTTTTCAATTCCGGCTTCAAGAATTTTTTCCACAAAAACTTTGGAACTTCCGTCACAAATCGGCGGCTCGATATTATCCAGTTCAATGATAATATTATCAATTTGCAATCCTACAAACGCCGCAAGCACGTGTTCTACGGTATGAACTTTTGCTTGTCCAAGTTGAATCGTTGTCCCACGCGCAACTTCAACGACATAATCTACAAGCGCGGGAATTTCCGGAAAACCTTCCAAATCTACGCGCCGAAAACGTATGCCCGTGTTTTCTAACGACGGTAACATTTTCATTGTTGTATCTACACCTGTATGTAATCCCACGCCGGAAATTATTACAGGTTGCTTGATTGTTTGTTGGTGCGACTGAAGCATTCGAATGTGGAATTTCTGTGATGAATATGTTGTTGGATGTTCTATTCGGAATCAGTATTTCAAGATTACTAAATGATTGTTGCTATTTTTTTCTTAAGTTCTTCCACTTCCTTAATCAATGAAGGAACCTGTCGAAGTGACACTTCCAATCGTTTTGCCACAGTATGTTCTTTTGCAGGATATCCTGAAAATATCTTTCCCGAAGTTGTTATTGGTTTTGTTACACCGGATTGCGCGCCGATCGTTGTTCGTTCCTCAATTTCAATATGTCCTGCAATTCCAACTTGTCCTCCAATAACACAATGCTTTCCAATTTTCGTACTTCCGGAAATTCCCGTTTGTGCAGCAATAACCGTGTGTTCTCCCACTATTACATTATGTGCAATTTGAATGAGATTATCCAACTTTGTTCCAGATTTAATGCGCGTATCTCCAAGCGTTGCTCTGTCAATAGCACAATTCGCACCGATTTCTACATCGTCTTCAATAACAACTCTTCCTACTTGCGGAATTTTTTTCAATGAACCATCTTCATTCGGAACAAAACCAAATCCGTCGCTTCCGATAACTGTCCCCGAATGAAGAATCACGCGTTTTCCGATTTCCGTTTTCTCGCGAATCGAAATGTTCGAATATAAATAACTTTGCTCACCGATACGCACATCGTCTTCTAACACCGTATGCGATAAAATCGTAACATCGTTTCCAATATCGCAACGCTCGCCAATGACAACGTATGCGCCGATACTAACATTTTTTCCAATCGTTGTATCATTACCAATAATAGACGTAGGATGAATTTCTCTTTTCTCTTGCTGAATCGAAGTATGAAAAAGTTCAACGACGCGAAGAAACGCACGATACGGTTCGTCAACTTTCACAAACGTACACGCAATTCCTTCTGTTTGAAACGAACGCGAAACAATAATTGCCGCCGCCTTGGAAAACGCTATATATTTTTCATATTTCGAATTTCCGACAAACGAAATTTCATTTTCTTTTGCGTCTTCAATTTTGGCGATGTTGCATATTTCAAGTTCGCCGTCTCCTACAACTTCGCCGCTTATTGTAGCCGCAATTTCTTCAACGGTCAATTTCATTTTCCGTATTGCTTCAGTCGCTCCAATACCTTTTCCGTTAAATCGTATTTTTCGCGAGAGTATAACAACAGAATTTCTCCGCTCTTATCGAAGATGTAATCATAATTATCTTCGTCCGCAATTTCCTTCAACACTTTAAATACTTTATTTTGAATCGGTTTCATCAACTCATTTTGCTTCGAGTACAATTCTCCTTGCGGTGAAAATTTCTTGCTTCGAAAATCCATTATGGACTTTTCCATCTGCGAGAGTTCCTTTTCCATTTCGGAACGTGTTTGTTCGGTTAGCACTAACCGTCTCTTGTCGTACTCTTCATACTTTTTTTGCCATTCGCTTTGCATAAACTGCAACGAATCCTGCCATTGTTGTGATATCGCATCAAATTGTCGCTGCACATCTTGCGCTTCGGGCAATTTTTCCATAATTGCCTTTAAGTTGATATAACCAACTTTTGTTTGCGAAAACGAAATTGATGAACAAATAATTACCGCACAAATTACAATGATTCTTCTCATAATTTTTTCTTAAAAAAATAATACAATAATATGCTGATTGCTAACTGCTAACTTCTTACTTTCCTCTTTTCAATTTCGAAAGCACATCAAACGTTACATCAAACGTACTTTCTCCATACAATAAAAACTGTATTTGCTCGTTCTTATCAAAGACGAAGGTAAATTTCTGCTCTTTGGCAACTTGTTCAATCGCTTTTAAGATTTTTTCTTTGATAGGAGTAAGTAATTTATCGCGCTGTTTTTCCAACTCGCCTTCTTGTCCGAGTTTTTGCTGACGAAAATCGTACGCTTTTTGTTCCAATTCTAATAATTCTTGTTGCGCGGTTTTCTTCGCATCTTCCGTCATCAATACAGATTTCTTCTGATATTCCTGCAATTTATCTTGATACGATTTATTGATTTTATCGAATTCATCTTGCCATTGTTTTCCCAACAACTCAAGTTTCTTTTGTGCGTCTTGCGCTTCCGGATATTCATCCAATATTTTTGCGGAATTCACATACGCAATTTTTTGCGTTTGCGAATACGTCGTTCTAAACAAGAACAACGAAATAACGAATAATGTAATTATGATGTGAATGTGTTTCACGATTGCTCCAATGTTTTTATGATGAAATAAATTATTTAAAAACTCTAAACGTAATCAAACTTCCCACTTTCCACTTTCCACTGTATACTATCCACTATCTTAAAATCCTCTTCCGAACACAAAATGAAATTTCCATTTTTCCGGTTTTCCATCGGGAATTCCTTTCGGTCCATACGCATCATCAAATCCATAGCCATAATCGAATCCTAACATTCCAATCGGAAGAACTAAAATGCGCGCACCAAAACCTGCAGAACGTTTCAAACCAAACACATCAACTTCCGACGAATTTGCCCACACATTTCCGCCTTCCGCAAACAAGAGAAAATACAACGGCATAGGATTAATTGATAATGCAAAGCGAAGTTCAATAGAATTTTTGATATAAATTTTTCCTCCTGTGTTCTGTCCTTTACTTGTTTGTGGTCCAACTGTTCTATCGTCATATCCGCGCAACTGCGTCGTGGAAAAATAGCCGATACCTGTTCCTCCCATAAAAAATAATTCAATCGGCGGAACCAACGACGCATTTTCTCCCGGCACGATATATCCCGAGTGCATTGCAGAGTACAGGACAACCCGATTCGTACTAAACAACGGAAGATATTTTTCTCCTGAAAAAATCCATTTCTGAAAATAGGTTTTCTCGGATTGAGGAAATGTTCGCACAACACGAGAAAGTTCGTACGAAAGTGAAAAGTTTGAACCTACTGATGGGAATATTGGACTATCTGTACTGTTTCTGGAAAATGCTTGCGAAAGTGAAATCTGTGTGGTTTTTCCTTCGTTGTAATAATTTGCACCGTTAAGAACATTATTCTGTTGAAACCGAACATTCCAATCGCCACGGAAAAAATCATCAGGCCATTTTAATCGTCTTCCAATTCTTCCGCTTACTCCAGTTTGTTGTAAATCAAAAACATACTGCTGTCGTGTATCGAAAATACTGAATCCCACTAACGTTGGCGTATCGTATAACCACGGTTCAGTAAAATTCAACGAAAAAGTACGAAACCGATTTCCTTGACCAAATTGCCATTCAAAGTTCAATATTTGTCCCGCACCTCCTGCAAGCGGGTCGCGAAGGGAAAAATTATTTATCGTAAAACCAATTGCTCCCGTTGCGCCAAATGCTTCACTATAACCTACTGAAGCATTCACTTCGTCACTGGATTTTTCTTCAACTTCGAAAAATAAATTCACTGTTTTATTATTCACAAGACGATAATCAGGACGCAATTTTTCCGGGTTGAAATAATTCAGTTGTTGAAGTTGTCGCAAACTACGGATGATTGCTGCGCGGTTAAACTTTTCTCCCGGAAGTGTATACAACTCACGGCGAATAACATTATCCTGCGTTTTTGTATTGCCAACAATGGAAACATCGCCGTTCATAAATTGATTTCTCTCTCCGACGCGAATCGTAATATCTATCGAATCTGCACTAATCTTTTTTTCTTCCGGTTCAGCAGAAAACATCAAGTATCCGTTATCAAGATACAACGAAGCAACGTCCGTTTGGTCTTGATTGCTTCGTAAATTTTGTTCAAACTTTTCTACGTTATAAATATCGCCGTTATTGAAACCGAGACGCGTATTCAATTCCTCATTCGTATAAACAGTATTCCCTTCCCACGAAATGTTTCGCACTATGTACTGCGGTCCTTCATAAACATTGAGAAATATTTCCATCGTTTCATCTTCGCGTAAGTACGTTATCGAATCCGAAAGAAACTGAAAATCTTTAAATCCATTCTTTCGGTAGAACGCAATCAGTTTCTGTTTATCTTCTTCAAATTTCTTTTTATCGAATTTCGCGCTCTGCCAGAACTTCCACCAAACGCTTTCATTCGTTTCAGAAAATTCCGATTTCAATTCATCGTCTTCATATTGTTCGTTTCCACTGAAATCAATTTTCTCAACACTTACTTCCGCTCCTTCGTCAATTGTCAATTTCAACACTGCGCGTTTTCTTGCCAATGAATCACTCATCTCCACAGAAGACTGAATCTCGGTAAAATTGTACCCTTTCTCGGCGTATTCTTTTTTCAACTTCTTGATTGCCTTCGAAATTTTTTGCGGCGAGAGCAATTCATTTTTCGAAAACTCAAGTTTTTTCTCAATATCTTCTTCGTTGAACTCATCGTTGCCAGTAATTTCCACACGTTCAAATCGAGGATATTCTTCAACAACAATAAGCAAATATATTCCATCGTTCACAATATTTTCCGAAAAAATTTGCACGTCGGAAAACACATTCAGCGACCATAAACGCATTGCTGCTGTTCGTAACGCTTCGCCCGGAACGGAAATCGTATCGCCGATATTAAATCCAGAATTGCCAATGAGCGCCGAAGGTTCTGCTGTGTGCGTTCCTTCCACAGAAATTCCAAGTATAACGTATTGCTGCGGAGTTTGTTTTTGTGAAAACACAAACTCCGTACAGCAAAACATCACGAGCGATAATCTTAAAAGAAAAAAAGAAATTTTCATTTTCGTGTTCGTTTCCTTGTTAGCAATGAAACAATATTACGTTGTATTACGGATTTTTTTTGCACTTGTTCGCTTGTCATTCCGAATCGTCGTTCGCGATGCTGAAAATCTTTAATCGCTGTGTATAATTCTTCTCTGCGAAATTGGGGCCAATACAATGGACTAACGTAGAGTTCCGCGTATGCAATTTGCCAAAGAAGAAAATTACTCACGCGCATATCTCCTCCCGTACGAATTAACAAATCGGGTTCGGGAATTTCTTTCGTCGAAAGAAATTGAGAAATCGTTTTTTCAGAAATAGTTTCGGGCGTGAGACGATGCTGAATGATTTCTTCCGCAATATGTTTCACTGCGTTCGTAATATCCCATCGTCCGCTGTAACTGAGTGCAAGCGTGAGCGTCAATCCTGTGTTGTGTTGTGTTTTTTCCGTTGCATCTGCTAATTCAGCCTGAATTTCACGAGGCAAATTTTCTATTTCTCCAATACTTTTCATTCGCACATTATTTTTATGCAGTTTATCCGTTTCATCACGAATGGCACTCAACAGTAAACGCATCAGTAACGAAACTTCATCGCGCGGACGTTTCCAGTTTTCCGTAGAAAATGCGTACAGCGTCAGAAATTTCACTCCCAATTGCCCGCACACTTCAACGGTATCTCGCACTGATTCTACACCTTCTTTATGACCTGCAATGCGAGGAAGTCCATGTTCCTTCGCCCAACGACCATTGCCATCCATAATGATTGCAATATGAGCAGGGATGGTTCCGTTTGTCTTCAACTCGAGTTGAAGAACGTCATCGTGTTTATTCTTTTTTGAAGACAAGGTGCAAGTAAGAATGTGAAAGAAAAAAATAGAAAAACGGAGAATAGGAAGGTATTCTCCGCTTGCGAATCATTGCGCAAAATTCTGTTTCCCTTTCTAACAAAGGAATACAGATTTTCGTTCTCTGAAACTTATGGTAATGTTTTTACAAACTTTGAAAGTTTCGATTTTTGATTTGCGGCTTTATTTTTATGAATAATTCCCTTTGACGCCATTTTATCAAGAACTTTTATGGATTCTTTGAAAATCGGTTCGCCATCGGTTTTATTTTTTGCCACACGGACTTTTTTAATTGCTGTCTTTAATACTGTGTTTAATATTCTGTTATGCGCTCGCCGTTTTATAGCTTGACGCGCCGCTTTTTTTGCTGATGGATGATTTGCCATTCTATATTTTTTTGTTTGTTAAAAAAATTCGTGATGAATATACTGAATCACTTATTGAAGAACAATTGAAACACGTCGTTCCCTATAAAAAAAGAAAAGCAACATTACTGTATCAATGTTGCTTTTCGTTCTGAGGAAATAAAAATTATTTTGCTTTTTTCTTCTCTGCTATCATATTCTCGATAAACTTAATTCCTTCTTGTGACTGTGTAATGGACTCCGTTAGTGATTTTCTCGCAAGTTCAGGGTTATGAAATCCATCGGAATTTTCTGCTGTCCACCATTCCCAAAGCGTATGAGATTGGTCGTGATACTTTCGCGAAAGAATTAACGCAGAATCCGTAACACCTATATCTTTTGCGCGTTGGTATGTATCAATAAACTGCCCAAGCCAAAATTCCGCTTTCCGCATTTTCCCGCGAATATAATTCTGCACAGCATCAATTTGATATTCTGCTTCCTTTTCTGTCCATTTATTATGGCAATTCAAACACGTCTCTTTCGTCATATAACGCGCACTTTTTTGTCCGTGCCACGTGTATGTTTTGTTTCCTTTTTTCACTTCTGGCATGTGACAATCTTTACATTCCACTCCCGCGCGTTCGTGTTTACTCATCCAAAATGTTTCCATTTCGGGATGTTGCAATTTCGAAAGCGATGCTCCTGTAACTGAATGCTTGAAATCTTTGAACGAATACGATTCCATTTTTTTATTGTAATCCAAAACATTCACCCATGGAAAAATATTTGTTCGCGAATCGTTATACTTAATTGCATTTCCTGTTTTTGGGTCGTGACCGGGATTGCAATTATATTCCACGTGACATTGGGCGCAACGAAGATTAGAATCTTTTTTATTTAATATTCCAATAGCGCGAAAATCACGGAACATTATTTTTTGCATCGTTACTTGTTTGCTTTTTTCTTTATCATACGGATATGTTCCTTCGCCTCTGTCAACTACCGCTTCAATCAACGCATCACGAACGACACGCGGTTGTGTTCCGTGCGGGTCGTGGCAATGAATACAACCAACGGGATTTTTAATATCACGAGCCATTGCAACCACTTTCGATGTTCTCGACCATTGCGCTTCCGGCGCTGCATCTCCTTTATATTTCCATTTTAATATCTGATCTGTAGATTTACAACTCAAGCACGTCGGATTTGCCGCTGTTGCGCTTTGTGAAAGAAATACTTTTTGCGTATCCGAAGATGGCTCAGCATCGGTAATTAAATCCCAAACGTTTCCTGTTTTAGTAACATATTCCCAACCCTTCAATTGAAATCTTCCTCCATACGCGCGGTCTATAATGTAATGGTCGGTTACCATAAATGCATGACTTCGCGGTTCATTATGTTCTTTCGTAAAACCATGCGGCATCATCAGTTTATCAAATGTTGGCGAGCGGCTCGTCGTGGATGCTTTCTCCAATCGCGCTTTCGATTGCATATTCACGTGCATAAACGATTCGTATTGATCTTTATGACAACTTCCGCATTTACTCAACGATACATCCGTTATCGGTTTTTTCGATGCGTCTTCCAAATGTTGCGGCAAATCCGAATGACACGCAACGCAATTCATTTTTTCGTGCTTGCTTCCTTTCCGCAAGTCGGCAACTTCGGTATGACATTCGTAACATTGTTTTGCATCCACTGCTTTTTCTTTTTGCGGCAACGAAGTAATATTTGTTACAAACATTGGCGTAAGGGATGCTACGATAATAATAAAAAGGGAAAGAATTAGTATTCGTTTCATAGTTATATTGATTGTAAGGGTGAAAAATAGTTTTTTAAAAATTCTTTTGGTTTTTTTCTGAAAACCTTCAAGGCTTGCTTTGATGAAACATTATTACCAACATTTTTCAAAAACAATAACCTTGACGGTTTTCGCTATCTTTTTTCAACAAAAAATATGAAAAATATGCATCTTGTAGAGACAGCAACTTTTATTACGTTACGAATGATGGGGTAAACTTTCAACAAGCAACGGGTCGTTGATAGGAACACTATTCTGTTGGGAAAATGCTCGAAACGTACAATAGAAAAACGCTGAAATTGCCGCCGCGAATATTCCGATTTCCCAAATACTGAATTGTGGTCCTTCTTTCATCAACGGCGGAAGTATCATCCAGAATAAATCTATCCAATGTCCAATCATTACGACAATGCAAACCTTGAGGAGTAATCCTTCGTTGCGTTTTGTCCATTGAGGAAGAAGGACGAAAAATGGAATAATCCAGTTGAATAATACGTTGGCGATAGTAAAAATAACCCACCCTCCGTGTTCCCGGCGGTTGAAATACACAACTTCTTCGGGAATGTTTGCATACCAAATCAAAAGATATTGACTGAACCAGATATACGCCCAGAATGTGCTAAAACCGAAAAGCAGTTTTCCGAGAAGAAATAAATGTTCGTTCGTAACAACGTTAGCAAGCACGCCGTTTCTTCGTAAGAGAATTGCGATAACGGTAATTGCGGCAATGCTCGTCATAAACGTACCGGAAAAATGATAGATGCCGTAAATCGTGCTGTACCAATGCGGTTCCAGAGACATAATCCAATCCATACTTGCAAGCCAATACGTCAGTCCCATAGCAACAAGAAACAACGCCCCATTTTTTTTGTTGCGAAAAGAATATTCAATTTCCCCGCGTTCATCCTGCAGTCGCGAATTTTTTAATATCGCTCGCGAAATGACAATCCATATTCCAAGAATGACGAACATTCGAATACTAAAAAATGGAATGTTGAGCCAAGTGGATTTGTTTTGCAGTAATGTATCGCGGGCAACAACATCGTGATGACTCCATTCATACAACGAGTGAATTCCAAACAACGTAACGAGCAGGACGATGGAAAATATCGGAAGCGACGCGGCAATGGCTTCCGGAATTCTTCTGATAGCCGTTGCCCATCCTGCATTGGAAACATAGAGAAACGAGAGAAATATCGTTGCTCCCACTCCTAACGAAACAAGATAGTATGCAGAAAGGAGAAAGTTATGCCACGCGCGTTCCGGAGAAACGAATATTCCGACAAGAAAAATAATTCCGCCGAAAACTATTCCATTCTGGAATGTTCTCATCAATCGGGGCGAAGGAATAAATCGTTGATAAGAAAGGTTATGGTGATGCGTCATTGTTTTACTCCTGCAACGGTTTGTTGTTGTTTTTGTAACGAACGAACGTGCAAAATAACCTTCCATCGGTCATCGAAAGAAATCTGACTTGCCAGCGAAGGCATATTGGCTTGACCGTAGGTAAGAATATGAAACATTTGTCCATCTTTCATTTTCAATGCTTTATCTGCAAAGAGAGATGGAGGAGGCGGAAATCCTTTTTTCGTAACCGAACCATCGCCCGTTGCACTGTTTCCGTGACAAGGTGTGCAGAATGTTGAAAAAACAAATGCTCCGCGCGTAAGCCCTTTTTCTGTCTCAGAAAAAGGATTGATAAGTTCTTCTCCTGCACGTATTGCGTCTTCGGGAGTCGCTTGAAAATGAACGGGAAGAAATCCGCGAGCAATGGTATGTTCTGCGGGAAGTTGCAATGTTTTTTTATCTCGAAAGTTCGGGTTTGCAGATTGCGATTCGAAAGGAACAGAATACAACATTCCGGGAAGAAATTCTTTGTTGCGGAGAATGTATTCTCGTCGGAAGAACCACGCGCTTGCAACTACGAGAAGGAGAAGACAGAAAAGTATGATGTTTCCTTTTTTATGCGACATTACTTTTTCTCCTTATCAATGCGTTCTTCCATTGCAACAAGATTGAATGGTTCAAACATCGTTCGCACGTTGCGCAAATCAAATGCGGCATCGCTTTGTTCCAACACAAGAATAAAGCGATTATTGGTCGCACCTTCATAGACGATGTGGGGTTTCTTTCCGGGAAATAATTTTCGTAATGCAAAAAAGGTAATGACTGTTCCCACGCCTGCAAAGAGAACCATAATTTCAAACGTAACCGGCACAAATGCAGGAACGGAACTTAATGGTTTTCCTCCAACATTCACCGGCCAACTCTGCGACGATGTCCAGATTTGAAACCATAATTTTGCAACGGCACCTGCTAAGCCCAGTGCAAAACACACCCATCCCAATTTTGAAGGTTTGAGACCCATTGCTTCATCAAGTCCGTGAACGGCGAAAGGCGTATAAACGTCAACGATGTTGTATCTGTTTTCGCGTGCCGTTCGTGTTGCATTGACAATGTCGAGTTCGTCTTCAAAGACAGTAACTAATAATCTTCTGCTCATAAGTGTTCTCCGTTATTTTTTCGTCCGTAAGAAAGAACTCCTTTTACTTCGCCGATGGCAATCATCGGAAGAAACCGTGCAAATAAAAGAAAGAGCGTTAAAAATAAACCGAAACTTCCGACCAATGTTGCAATTTCAATAGAAGTTGGCGAATAACTGTCCCAACTGGCTGGGAGGTAATCGCGCGTGAGCGATGTTGTGATTATCACAAAGCGTTCAAACCACATTCCGATATTGATAAAAATAGAAATGAGAAATACAAGCGCGACGTTTCTCCGTATTTTCCTAAACCAAAATAATTGTGGACTAATAACATTACACGAAACCATAATCCAATACGACCACGAATACGGACCCAAAGCACGATTGATGAAAGTAAATTTTTCGTATTCGTTTCCGGAATATAATGCGATAAAATATTCTGTTCCGTATGCCATCGAAACTATTCCGCCGGTTGCTATGATAATTTTACACATTGATTCAACGTGATGCAGTGTAATGTATTCTTCAAATCGTAATACTTTTCGAACAATCAACATCAATGTCAATACCATCGCAAAACCGGAAAAAACTGCTCCAGCAACAAAGTACGGCGGAAAAATTGTTGTATGCCATCCCGGAATAACAGACGTTGCGAAATCCCAACTCACAATCGTATGAACGGAAACAACAAGCGGCGTTGCTAATCCCGCAAGTAAGAGATAAATTTTTTCGTAATGCGACCACGTACGATTGGAACCGTTCCATCCAAAACTTAAGAAACCAAATATCTTTCTTTTAAAGTGGGATTGCGCGCGGTCTCGTATTGTTGCCAAATCGGGAATCAATCCGACATACCAAAACACAAAGGAAATAGTAAAATATGTGCTGATAGCAAACATATCCCACACGAGCGGAGAGCGGAAATTTACCCACAACGGACCGCGTTCATTCGGATATGGAATAACAAAGAACGCAAGCCATGGACGTCCCATGTGAATGATGGGAAATATTCCCGCACATATCACGGCAAAAATTGTCATCGCTTCTGCGCTGCGATTCACGGATGTTCTCCATTTTTGACGAAAGAGAAAAAGAATTGCAGAAATCAATGTTCCCGCATGTCCAATTCCAATCCAGAATACAAAGTTCGTAATATCAAACGCCCAACCGATTGTATTGTTTAATCCCCACGTGCCGATGCCTGTTGTTAACAGATATGTTACGGAAATTACTCCTGCAATCAACATCGTAAAAGAGATAGTGAACGCAAACCACCACGCAATCGTTGGTTTTCTTTCCAGCGGAGAACAAACATCGTTGGTAACATCATTGTATGTTTTATTTCCACCGATAAGCGGTTCGCGAAGAATAGAATATACTTCAGACATTGTTCACCTCATCGCTGTTTCGTACAAGAGTCATATAACCAACGGCTGGTCTTGTTCCTACTTCTTCTAATACTTTGTAATATCGTTTGTCATTCATTCGTTTTGATAGTTCACTATTTTTATCATTCATATCGCCGAAAACAATAGCGTTTGCCGGGCACGATTGCTGGCATGCCGGTTGTATATCGCCGTCTTTCAATGCAACACCATTACTTTTCGCTATGATTTTCGCTTCCTGAATTCGCTGAATACAGAACGAACATTTTTCCATTACGCCGCGCTCACGAACTACGACATCAGGATTGAGAACCAACTTCTGCATCTCGTCGCCGTGTTCGTAATCAAACCAATTAAATCGGCGAACTTTATACGGACAATTATTTGAACAATAGCGTGTTCCGACACAACGATTGTATATTTGCTGATTCAATCCTTCTTCATTATGAACCGTTGCAAGCACAGGACATACAGTTTCGCACGGAGCGTTATTGCAATGATGACACATCATCGGCTGAAACGCAACGCTGAATGTATTTTCTTCTTCCTGAAAATATCTATCAATGCGAATCCACGTCATTTCCCGATTGCGTGCTATTTCATCTTTTCCAACACACGGAATATTATTTTCCGATTGACACCCGATAACACACCCAGAACATCCTGTGCATTTTGTCAAATCAATCGCCATTCCCCAATGATGATTGTTGTACTGATGTTCTTCGGGCCATATACTTTCGTATTCATGTTTTGAAAAACTTCCCGCAGAGTTATCTTGAATATACGCGCCAAACGTTGTCTCCTGAATAATGGGACGTCGTTCAGAGCCAGCAGGAACAAGATGTTCGGGCATTTGTAACGAATGATACTCCTGCGTTGCCGCCAAGCGATACTGTTCTTTTGTTTTTGAAACAGAACATTGCAACAGATTGTACGAAATACTTCCGTTCACAAACTGTAAAAATACTGCGGCATTTTTTCCTACAAGTTCGCCTTGGTTCACCGTTGGTTTCGCTTCGAACCATTCGGGACCAATATTGGTAAATCGTTCTGTTCCTTTTCTTCCGTATCCCAAAGCAACAGCAACAACATTATCACACATTCCCTGCTGAATATGCGTCGGAAGTTTTAACGTTCTTCTTTCGTTAGAAATCTGCGCAGTAATCTCTACAACATCATTTTCTTTCACACTCAAATGTTCTGCAGTTTTTTTCGAAAGCGAAACATAATTATCCCATACGATTTTCGTAATCGGATCCGGCAATTCTTGCAACCATGGATTATGTGCGTGTTTTCCTTCGCGAATAGAAATTTTCGGATACAGTATTAACGCCATCGCAGTCGTTTCACTTGAGCGTGAAATATTTTGTAACGATTGCTTTGAAAATTCCTGTACAGTATTTTTTCCCGATTCCACTTCTGCAAATCCATCGTGAACACATTTATCCCAAAATTTTTGAAAATCGTTCTCCTTCTTTTGCATTGTGAATACAGAATTTTTCCATTCATCACGAATTGCATCATACGCAGTTTTCGGAGTATCCATCCACGCGTTTAAACTCTCGATAAGCGAACGCGTATTTCTCAATGGCTGGAGAACCGGTTGCGAAAGAGAATATATCCCTGCGCGAACTTCATTTTCATTCCACGATTCCAACGAATGATGTTCGGGACAAATAAATGTTGTTGCGCTTGATGTTTCATCGCTGCGTTCGCTGAAACTTATTGACAGTGGAATCGCTTCAATATGTTTCTTGAGTGCGTTTCCTTCCGGAATATCAAATAATGGATTGCCGTTGTAGATAAACAATGCAGAAATTTTTCCCTCCGTTATTTCGGAAATTAATTTCTGCAACTCGGTATCGTTTCCCCGATATTGTTTCGACGGCGTTTCAATATCTATCGTGTTTCCATAATTGCTGAGTAAATGATTGATATAATTAGAAAGCAGTTGCAACTCAATATCATTCACCCCGCACACGACTAAACTTTTACCTTTTGCCGAAAGGAGTTTTCGCGCTAATTCGTTCACTTCGGCAATGGAAGATTTCCCTCCTTCTATCGTTGTTGTTAAATCGTAAAGAAAATTTTTGTACGCATTCGGCGAAATCGAAATCCGTTTATCCGCATTGCTTCCCGTCAAAGAAACATTCGCTTCAATCTGTGCATGAAAAGAAAATTTTGAATTGTTTCCATTCAATATTTTTCCTTTGTGATAATCTTTTGTGAACTCAACGGGAGAAATCCACGTTCCGAGAAAATCCGCATCAACAGAAACAATAACTTCCGTTTTGTCAAATCGGTAATGTGGAAGAACGCGCGTTCCGTGTGTCTTCTCATGCGCATCAAGAATTGCAGAAACGGAAAGCGCATCGTATTCTATATGCTGTGCGTTGGAAAATCCGGAAAGAAATTTCGCTATCGTGTTTCGCTGTGTTGGGCTTGAAATCGTATTCGAAAGAAATCGAACTGCGCCGTTGTTCGTTTGAATTTCTTTCAATGTATTTTTTATCGCGCTATCAATGTCATTCCACACTGTTTCTTTTCCGAGCATCGTCGGATTTTTCAAACGATGTGAATCGTACAACCCCAGAAGATGCGCTTGTCCAACTGCGCATAATCCTCCTTGTGAAATAGGATGTGAAGGATTTCCTTCAATTTTTATTGGACGACCATCGCGGTTTTTGGTAATGATTCCGCAAGAAGCATTGCATCCACCGCACGTCGTTGCATAAAACGTGGATAAACCCGGCGTTATCTCTTCCGGTTTTACAAGAAAAGGAATCGCTTTATCAACTTTCGGCGCTTGACATCCGCCAAGTAACGCTCCAGCAAATGTAAATCCGGAAAGTTTTAAGAAATCTCTTCTGTCTATTCCACGATGAGGAATGGTTTCCTGTTCTCGTTCAAATTTAACGTTATGATATTCAGACATTATTTTTTCACCTAATAATGACAAGTTGTGCAATCCGTTGATGCGTACACTTTTTTATTGTTCACGCCGTTTTTATTCACGTCGCGATGGCAATTCACACACCATCCCATCGAAAGATTTCCGACTTGACGAATGCGCTCCATTGTTTCAACGGCACCATGACACGTTTGACATTGAACACCTGCGTTCACGTGCGGGCGATGGTCGAAGTATACGAAATCGGGAACGTTGTACACTTTTTTCCATTCAATGGGAGTTTGTTTCAATGACGGATTCGGAAGTAATTCATCATTCAACGCAAGCGACGAATAAATTTTTTTTAGTTCAGACGAAATAATTCGTTGCGGTTTGCGTTTTTCTTTCTCTGCAAGTTCATCTTCTGCGCGAACATTGGCAAACAGTGCAGTTACAAACTTGTGGCAATTCATACAAACGCTTGCTGAGGGAACTCCTGCGTTGCGACTTTTTTCTGCACCGAAATGACAACTCAAGCACGGTATTCCGAGTTCGCCTGCGTGAAGACGATGTGAATACGCAATCGGTTGCACCGGTTCATATCCTTCATTATTTCCCGGAATACGATAATTGACCGAGTAGGAATTGTAGAAAATCAGAATACTCAGTAATAATCCGACGACAAGAAAAACAGTTGTAATTGGACTTTTCAGTAACATAGTATTTACATTCAGCAGTTAGCGTTCAGCATTGAGTTGAAAGTACATTCGTTTGCAATTTCGTAATAATCTCGAACAAAAATAACTTTTCACAATATTCAATCAACTTGGACGTTCGCATCCTTTGCGATTGTAATACCACCAATTAACATACGTTGCATACAACAGAAATACGATGAGACCATAATAAAAATTCGTCGCATTCCCCGTTGCGCCGATGATTAATCCGATGAGCGAAGAAAATATAAACGGACCGTACGCTGCGATAGCCGCAGTCCATCCGATTACTCCCGATGCTTGTCTCTGATTTTGTGCAAAGATAATTGGATATTGACGAAACGTTGCGGCGTTACCAATTCCTGCAAAGAAAAACATTCCGAGCATAATGGTAATAAACATCGGAAATTGTTCGATACTTGTTGGCGCAACAAGTCCCATCGAAATCATCAATACTGAACCAATTATTAAGCCAATTCCGGTAATTGTTGTTAAAATTCCACCGCCGGTTTTATCGGAAACAAATCCAAAAATAACACGACTTGCAGAACCAATCAATGGACCATAAAAAGCATATTTCAACGGCTCAGGCGCATCGGGAAAATTTCCGTACAATGATTTTATCATCAACGGAAATGCGGCAGAAAGTCCGGAAAACGTTCCGAAAGTCATCATATACGTAACCGTGCAGTACCACGTATGTTTATCTTTGAAAATATCCAATTGCTCTTTGAATGATGCAGTAATTGGAACGCTTCGCAACATCCACCAACAAACTATCGTCATTACGATGAGAACCGGAATGTACCAGAACGCCGCACTTTGTAAAAATATTTCCGAAGTCCCGAGAATTTCTTTGGTTTTTGGATTTATTTTTGTAAAAATCTGTGATGCTCCGTATGTCCCAACTCCTAACATAATCGGCGTCATAAATTGCGCCAAACTTACTCCAAAGTTTCCAATTCCCGCTTGTATTCCGAGCGCAGTTCCTTTTAATCGTTTCGGGAAAAACAAATTTGTGCTTGGCATATATGATGAAAAATCTCCTCCGCCAAAACCTGCAGAAAATGCTAACACTAAAAAAATCCAAAACGGGGTTTCGGGATTCATCACTGCTAATCCCAATCCGACACATGGAATTAGTTTAATGAACGTTGCTAATGTAATGACATTTCTCGTTCCATAAATGGGAAGTAAAAATGTATGAATGATACGCAACGTACCTCCCGCAAGACCTGGCATTGCCGCGAGCCAAAAGAGTTCTTGGGTTGTGAACTTAAAACCAATTCCAGGAAGTTTGACAACAATTGCGCTTACCATAAACCACGTTGCAAAGGAGAACGTGAGTGAAATTGTCGTAACCCAAAGAATTCGCCATGCAATTTTCTTTCCAGTGCTTTCCCAAAAATCAGAATTTTCCGGCTCCCATCTTTCTAACCATTTACTCATAAATATTTTTCTTTCTTTTATTATCGTACAATACGAAGTATTGGACAAGTAGCGTGTTTAAATACATCATACGTTCTACTTCCCATCAACAAACTTCCCATCGGAGAAGAATGATGACTTGCTAGAACAATCAAATCGGCAGAACGGTCATCGGCGGAAGCAATTATTTCGCTTGAAACATTTCCCTGACGAATTTCCATATCAATATCGGCGATACCGAGACCTTGAAACCGTTTTACTTCTTTATCGAGGAGTTGTTTTCCTTCCTTAATCCAATTGTCCCGAATTTCCTGCCATTCTGTTGAATTCGATGTTAACGAACCCGAATCGTGAAAACGATGTTCGACATATAACAATACGAGTTTTGCGTTCGATGCTTTGCAAAGTTTGGAAACTGTGTCTGCTGTTTTATCTGCAAGTTGAGAATTTCCGACGGGATAAATTATTGTTTTAATGTATTCCGGTTTGATAATTTCTTGTTCTCCGTTTGCAGGAACCGATTCAATATGATGACGAATTCGCGCTTTCCCACCTTCACTTACCCACGTTCGCGTCCAACGGTGTTGTGCAACGCGCATTACATGAAATGCGACAAGTGCAATTAAAGAAAATACCGCAAACCCCCAAAAGAATGTTCCGGTAAATTCTTTCGAAAATCCCATCGCATTAGGAATAATTGCTCCTCCGAGTGCGCCGATTTCACCAATCATACTTCCGGCAACTGCTGTATTCGTAGGCCAACGGTGCGGAACAAGTTGGAATAATGCACCGTTTCCAGCACCAAGCGCCGCAAAACATATCATAAAAAATATCGTGGTTACGATGACATTCGTTTGCAATGCAGTGAGCAACATCATAGCAATAATTCCTACAAACACAACGGAGAGTGTTGTAATTCCTCCCCATCTGTCGGAAAAATGTCCGCCAAGAATTCGTATTCCGCTTCCCATGATTGCCGCAAACATTGTTAATTGTCCCGCCTCAACTTTCGTTACGCCAAATTGGTCGTGATAATATGTAGGAAGAAAATTTGAGAGTCCGATAAATCCGCCAAACGTTATGATATAAATAAGATTGAAAACCCATCCATCTTTTTCCCACAAACATTTGATATGGTCTTTTATTGTTTCGTGTTGTTTTCTATCCGGCGGTTCTTTCGCCATAAATATCATAACAAGAATCGGAACAATCATAAACAGCGCACCGAATCCATATACTGTTTTCCACCCGTACGCTGCTGCAAGCGGTGGAGCGAGAAGCACTGCTAATACAGTTCCGCTATTTCCCGCACCAGCAATTCCCATTGCTAATCCTTTATATTTTGGCGGAAACCATCCCGAACCTAACGATAATGCAACTCCAAAACTTGCTCCTGCAATTCCTAAAAGAACGCCCATTGCAAGTACGTCGTTGTATGTTTCCACCATTACGTATCCATAGAGCATTGCAAAAAAGATAAGCGTCATTTCAACTAATGCCGCATTTTTTCTTCCGATGTACTGCGAAAGAATACCTAAAGGAAATCGCATTAATGCTCCTGCTAATATCGGAACAGAAATCATAAACCCTTTTTGCGAAGGAGTGAGTTGAAACGTCTCGCTGATAAACGGCGCCATAGCACCATTTAAAACCCAAATTGCGAAACAAAAATCGAAGTAAAGAAACGCAGAAAACAGCGTCGGCCAATGACCTGATTTCAGAAATCGTTTTATGTTTTCCATAAATTATTCTTGTATTATATGTTATGTTTTAATTTCCATTCGGCATACCATCGCACAACTTGCGGCTTTCTCCATAAGTACGGATTCGGAATAACAAGAGCGTGCACAAGTCGCGTGAATGGGAAAAATGCTATCATCGTATATGCGCCGACAATATGAAACTTTACCATAAACGGCATTGCCGTGATATATGAAATATTTGGATTCAGCGTTAGTATTGACCATAAATATGGAGATGCCGATGCTGCAAACCACGCAGAACCCCATTGATGAAATATCGCTGTGTATAATCCTGAAAACACTTGTATCAAAAACATCACAAGAATTATCCAATCGGCAACACTTGTTACCATTTTCACTTTCGGCTCCTTCAATCTTCGCGCAATAACACTCACTAATCCAACGATGGTAAGTAATCCAAAAATAAATGCGGCAATTTCGAGTATGTATAATCGAAGCGGAATACTGTTCCACACAATTACTTTTTCCGGCAATAAGAATGCAATAAGATGTGCAAAAAATAACGTGATGATTCCATAATGAAACGGAACAACGCCCCAAAAATGATGCTGGTTTTCAAGAAACTGCGACGACAAACTGGAAAACGAAAAACTCTGCATCACATATCTTCGAATAGAAACGAGTAAAAAAATCGCCAATGCGAGATACGGTAAAACAATAAATAATATTTCGTCAATGAAAAGCGGATTAGGATTTGCCATAGATTGGTTCTCCGTTGATTTGTTGAAATGTTTGTTGTAAAAGTATTTTTAATGCGTTAAATAAATGTGCATACGGATTTTGTTCTTCTGAAAATCCCGCGCATATTTTTTCCAGCGATGGAAACACATACGAACAAACAAATTCCGTTGCTTCATCGTGTTCCATTTTTTCAATCAATAATAATACGTACGAAAGATGATCGGGAAGTTCAGTAGTTTCGGAAATATCGTACTCGCGAAGCAACCCCCGCATTGTAACAAGAAACGCACCTCGCTCGTATTGTTCGCCGTATAAATGCCATCCGATTTCCAGACTTGCAATCGGATTGATATCAAACGTTCTTGTATAAAGTTCTTCAAAATCTTCCGAAGAATATGTTTTTGTTGCTTCAACAAATTTTTGAAAAACATTCAATGCGTTTTCATTTTCTTCTTCAAGAAAAAAACCACATTCCTCCATTCGTTTGCGATAATCAAACGAAGGATATGAGAGAAGCGGAACGAAACGTGCGATTGAAGACATATTCTTCCTACAATCCTCGTTCCGGTCCTTCGACAAAACCAAAACCGGCAAGCGTACGATGTTCGTGTGGATCTTTGAGCATTTCAATTGCTTCTTCGCGGTGCATTGGCGGAATGACAAATCTGTCTTCAAACGTGCAAAGCGACGTAAGACGATAAATCATTTCTGCTTCTTCTTTCGAACATTCCGCTTCGGTAAGAATTTTTTCCGCCGTCTTCATATCAATATCGCCAACTGTCATTGCACGGCGATACATCCGAACTGCTTTTTGTTTTTTCAACGCATACACAATTTTTCCCTGATGTCCTGCACCAAAAAGATTTCCGAGAAATTGTAACGGTACGCGCGCTTGTTCAATATCGTGGAAAAAATCTTTCGAAATACTGCTTACCGTATCATCGTTTTTTTGCGCCATCACGGGAGACATCGGCGGAACATAAAACAACATCGGAAGTGTGCGAAATTCAATATGCGGAGGCAAAGCAATTTTCCATTCTTTCACAAATTTATACACGGGAGATTGTTGCGCAGAATCAATTACCGATTCGTGAATACCGTTTTGCAATGCAGCGGCAATTACCGCAGGGTCATTGGGGTTTAATATCATTGCACGTTGCGCATCAATTAAATCTTCGTTCGAAGATTTGGCAACTTCCTCAATTTTATCAGCGTCGTACAACAACACACCGAGATAGCGAATTCTTCCAACGCACGAATGAAAGCACGCAGGCGCTTGTCCCGTTTCCAAGCGCGGAAAACACAGAATACATTTTTCCGATTTTCCCGTTGACCAGTTGTAAAATGATTTTTTATACGGACACGCGGCAACACACGCACGCCACGCGCGGCAACGTTTTTGGTCTATCAATACAATCCCATCTTCGCCGCGTTTATACAATGCTCCCGAAGGACACGCGGCAACACATCCGGGATTTAAACAATGATTGCAGATTCTCGGAAAATAAAAAAACACTAATCGCTCAATTGCAAAAAGTTGCTCGCGTTGTTCTTCGGATAATCCTTTCAAGTTCGGGTCATTTTCCGCATACACCGGAGAACCACTCAAATCATCATCCCAATTTGGTCCTGCTTCAACATTGATATATTCTCCAGTAACCAACGAAATCGGTCGAGCAGTTGGTTGGTCAGAACCTTCGGGGGCGTTGAACAATTCATCATATTTGTATGTCCACGGCTCATAATAATCGTCCATACTTGGCATCGAAGGATTATGAAAAATATCAGTAATCGTTCGCGCTTTGTTCGTTGATTTCAAATGCAATTTATCATTCGTAACATCCCAACCGCCGCGGTACTTGCTTTGGTCTTCCCATTTGGTAGGAAATCCGGTTCCGGGTTTTGTTTCAACGTTGTTCCACCACATATATTCTGCGCCGCGTCTATCCGTCCAGATATTTTTGCACGCAATACTACATGTGTGGCAACCGATGCATTTATCGAGATGAAATACCATTGATATTTGTGAGCGAACATTCATAGTAAGTTTCGTGTTTAGTGATTTATGATTCGTGGTTCGTATTTTTTGTTACCAAATCAATTCCGGAAGTTTTCGAACGAGAATATGTGTGTCTCTGTTACAACCGATTGGTCCCCAATAATTGAAATGAAACGTGAATTGTCCATACCCTCCAATCATCAGGTTTGGTTTTAATCGTGTGCGCGTTAAACTGTTATGTCCTCCTGCGCGTTTATTGTTTCGCAACGGAGATTTCGGAACAGAATACGTGCGTTCAGGTGAATGATAGATAATGCAAATTCCACGAGGTATTCTTGCACTTACTGCGGCGCGAGTTACAACAACTCCATGGTCGTTATGCACTTCCACCCAATCATTATCATTTACCCCGATGTCTTCGGCATCTTTATCATTCATCCAAAATGGCTCTACTCCGCGTGAAAGTGTTGTCATTCTTTGATTATCTCCATACGTTGAGTGAATGTGCCATTTCCCGTGTGGTGTTAAATAATTCAGCATTTTTGTTTTTCCAACTTCGATGCTGAACCGTAAATCAGCATATTGTGTCGGAAGCGGTTTCGGTTTATACGTTGGAAGATGTTCGCCGAAATGAATATATCCGGGATGGTCAAGATAAAAATGTTGACGACCTGTAAGCGTTCTCCAAGGAACAAGCGCTTCGACGTTGTACGTGAACGGTGAATACGCACGCCCGTTTTCTGTTAATCCCGACCACATCGGACTATTGAGCAAACGCATCGGTTTTGATTGAAGTTCTTTGTAGTTCACTCGCATACCGCGATTTTTTTCTGCAAGTTGCACAAGCGGAAGACCAACTTTTTCTTCCATATTTTTATATGAACGATATGCAAGTTCACCGTTTGTAACAGTTGCAAGATGTAGAATCGTATTGGCTACATTAACTCCATCTTTCAGCGAAGGGTATGTTTTTCCATCAAAAGAAACTGTTGGTTGAGTTATCAGCATTTCATCGTAGTAATCATCAATCGCATATTTTGTTCCGTGCGCTCCAAGTCCGTTTTGGCGAACGAGTGGACCAAAAGAAATGTATTGGTTATGAACATTTTTGTAATCGCGAACGACAACAGAAAAATTTGGCATTGTTTTTCCTGGAATTGCTTCCACTTCTCCTTTTATCCAATCTTGTATTTTCGGTTGTGCAATTTCTGCGGCAGAATCGTGAGCAAGCGGCGTTGCGACAAGTTCTTTGACGCTTTCAGGAAAATGTTTTTTTGCAAGTTCAGAAAATTTCTTTGCAATGGCTTTGAAAATATCCCAATCGCTTTTCGATTCCCAACACGGCGGAACTGCAGCAGAAAGCGGATGAATAAAACTATGCATATCCGTCGAATTCAAATCCGCTTTTTCATACCATGTCGCCGCTGGCAAAACGATATCAGAATACAATGCAGAAGTATCCATTCGAAAATTCAAATCCACAACCAAATCCATTTTCCCCTGAGGAGCAATTTCATGCCATACAACTTCTTTCACAGAATCTTTCGCCATATCCTGCGAAATTTTATTTGTATGCGTTCCCAAATAATGATGAAGAAAATACTCGTGTCCTTTTGCACTCGACATCAACGCATTCCCGCGCCAGATATAAAATACTCGTGGCCAATTTTCTGAAGCATCCGGGTCTTCAACAGAAAATTTGAGTTTTCTTGATTTTAATTGTTCAATGACATACTTCACAATTTCTTCGTTTGTTTTCGCCCCG
This sequence comes from Ignavibacteria bacterium, assembly GCA_016873775.1. NCBI lineage: Bacteria > Pseudomonadati > Ignavibacteriota > Ignavibacteria > Ignavibacteria bacterium. Next base: position 31,729 of record VGWC01000022.1, read on the forward strand.
TTTGCATCTGCTTCCTTTACCAGTTCGATAGTGTTTTTGTTAAACTGCGGATAAAATGGAAGCCATCCGTTGCGAACAGCTTTCACTTGTACATCCATTGTGTGTCCTTTTGCAAGTGAATCCGGTTTCTGATGTTGCGGAACTGTGTGATAATCGGTAAAATCTTTTTCATATCTCCATTGATCGGTATTCACATAATGCCAACTTGGAGCATTTTGTTGCCGTGAAGGCCCATACCAATCTTTTGCAAATGCTATCGCTCCCCACGGTTCTCCCGGCGCAAGTTTTTCTTGTCCAACATAATGCGCCAAACCACCACCGTTGACGCCAACGCAACCGCAAAACATTAATGCGTGAATTCCCGCACGATACATCAAGTTTGCGTGGTACCAGTGATTGATTCCTGCGCCGATAATTATTGTACATTTTCCGTTTGTGTACTCTGCTGTACTTCCCCATTCGCGAGCAAATTTTATCAAATCGCTTCTCCCAATTCCGGTATATTTTTCGCTCCACGCAGGCGTATACGCTTTAGTTTCGTCATCATAATTCTTGGGATAATCGCCTTTCAAACCTCGATTTACTCCATATTGCGCCATCAGTAAATCATACACGGTTGCTACAGTAATTTGCTTCCCATCAGCAGTAGTAATGTTTTTCACCGGAACATCACGATGAATATTTTTCCCTTCGCCAAAATCATCAAAGCGAACGGAAACAGTGCCATCGTTGCTTTCAAGAAATGTTAGCGCGGGATTGATTTCACTTCCGTCTTGACCATCTTTCAAGAGTAGATTCCATTTTCCTTTTTCTGTTCCCCAACGAAAACCGGAACTTCCCATCGGCATTTTTGCTTCATTGCTTTTTTCATCCCACATCAAAAATTTCCATTCACCGTTTTCAACGGAAGCATACTTTTGTAAGTTGCTTGCACGAAGCATTTGTCCGCTTTCGTACGCGTTTCCTTCTTTTGTTAATTCTACAAGATAGGGAGCGTCGGTGTATTTCTTCGTATAATCAATGAAATACGGAACGTTTCGCTGATGGTGATATTCCGAAAGCAAAACGTGATTCACTGCCATCCACCACGCTCCATCTTGTCCTGCATTAACTGAAACCCAATGGTCAGCATATTTTGCAACCTGATTAAAGTCAGGAGAGAACACGTACATTTTTGTTCCGTTATGTCGTGCCTCTGCGGCAAAATGAACATCGGGGGTGCGCGTCATATTTAAGTTTGCACCCATAACGGCAAGTAGTTTCGCATTATACCAATCTGCAGATTCATTCACATCGGTTTGCTCTCCCCACGTTTCCGGCGATGCAGATGGAAGGTCGCAATACCAATCATAAAACGAAAGTGATAAACCGCCAAGTAATTGCATTAAACGCGCTCCCGCAGCATAACTTACCATTGACATTGCTGGGATTGGAGAAAACCCTGCAATTCTATCTGGTCCGTGCGATTTTATCGTATGAATATTTGCCGCCGCCATAATTTCCAAAACTTCATCCCACGAAGCACGACGAAACCCTCCTTTTCCTCGAGCGCGCTGATACCGTTGACGCGATTCAGGATTTGATACTAATGATTTCCACGCATCCACTGGGTCTTCATATTCGCGTTTTACTTTTCTCCATAAATCAAGTAATGCACCTCGGATGTACGGATATTTCACACGCAATGGACTGTAAAGATACCACGAAAACGAAATTCCTCGCTGACATCCGCGCGGTTCGTACGGCGGAAGCGTTTTTTCCAACATCGGATAATCGAGACCCTGCATTTCCCACGTTACGATTCCATCTTTGACGTGAATCATCCACGTGCAACTTCCTGTACAGTTAACACCGTGTGTACTTCGCACGACTTTATCGTGTTGCCAACGATTACGGTAAAATTCTTCCCAACTGCGAAGTTTCGGGTCAACTTCATCTTTCACCCAAGGAATTAAACTTTTATTATTCATACATTCGTTAATTTATTTTCTTGAACTAAAATTTTTCGAACTGCGCGAAAACGATTATTCCAAAAGACATCGAACAAACCAAGTAATATCAGCGAACCACCTAATCCGATTAACAGAAAATTGAGTTGCGATGTAGATTTATCCTGGGGATTTCTTTCGAGCGTGCTTTGAAAGTACGCAACAAGCGAAAGAACTTCTTCCGGTTCGAGCGCGTGCGTTTTATACACGGATTGCATTGTCGGAGTTGCCGGAGCAGATAACCATGTTGAAAGCGTTTTTCTGCCTTCGTATCGTTCGAAAACTGTTGTTAATTCCGGCCCTAATGTTCCCCCTCCAAATCCTCCTATGCCAAATGTTGTATGACAAGAAATACACGGCGGTCCTCCATTTGTTAATCTTGTATATCCTAAAAAAATATTTCTGCCGTTTTCTTTATCCTTTGGAGTAAAAGGTCTGTCGCTGATTTGTATCCCCATAAACTGTGATTTTTCTAATTTCGATTCTGTTTCGATGAGGTCGAGAAGAGCTTCCGCTCTTGCTTTATTCATTCCTTGCACTAACGGCATTATAGCGCCTCGCGACTCTTTTTGCAATTCGAGAGCATAAGTATCACCTGCATCGAGCATCCCTTTTGGGTCGAGTAAAAATTTTACTAACCACGCGCGGTCCTTTCGTTGCGAAACATTTTTTAAATCGGGACCTGTTAATCTGCCGCCTCCGATGGTATGACAACTGACACAATTTTGTTTGAAATAATCTGCGGATTCTTGCGAAATTCCATTCGTCTTGCACATTAGTATTGCAACGAATATTATTGCAATTTTTGGAAAAAATAATTTTCGGAAAATATCAATTGTTAGTTTCATACTGCTGCTTTTTCTGATGAAAATTGTTGCGTTACTTCATATTCCATTTGTTTGAGCATGGTAAGTAATTCTGTCTTTTGATGACATACAGTGCCGGCGAGTTCTAAATTTCCAAATTCCAGTAACAATTTATCTTTTTCTTTTTCTGGCAAATTATTTTCTGCCATAACAAATAAGATATTGTCTTCTTTCGTAATATGATTTCGCAAGAGAGCAATAAAATTTTTTGCTGGAATGGAAAATTGAGCGAAGTTTGCTGTTCCGTTGTTCCCCATTTTTCCTAATGCATCGAGCATTTCTCGCACATACGAACGACCTTCTTCGTGTTCGTACAGCATTACGGCAAGAGGTCCCATCTCACGTGAAAAACCGTTGCGTTCCATTGCGGGAAACAGGAATTTTTCTTCTTTTCCGTGATGACACGAGTCTGCAAATAATTGAATAAATTTCAACGCATTGTTGAAGTATTGAGTGGAAATATGTTCGCCTCGTTCTGAACGTCGGATAAATATTTCCAATACATTGAGCATTCGCTCGATTGCACGATGCTCTTCTTTGAGAATTTCTGTAGGAGTTTTCATATTGCGTGTTTGTTGGGCAAGGTTTTTTTCTTCAGAAATCAATTCCATAAAATTCCACTTGTCGCTCATTTCCTTATTCAGGTCTTCTATTGTTTTTGTTTTTAACATTTCCAGCAAAACGTGTTTTGCTTCTTTCCACATCGGATGCAATGCGCAGGGATGTTCGTCTCCGCAGTTGGGAAATCCTGCAACACATTCGTCAAGTATTCCTTTTCCATCAATCGCGTGAACAATATCCATTAAATAGATATGTGAAGGTTTTCTACCGAGTTCAAAACCGCCACTGAGTCCTTTTTGCGAATGAATAATACCATCGCGCCCTAATGTTTGCATTACTTTACTTAAAAAATGATGCGGAATATTCAGCGACGATGAAATATCACGCAAATGAACTGGGGAATTGCTTTTTTGGCGTGTTAAGTACAACACGGATTGAATTGCGTATTCGCAAGATTTACTAAAAATTGCTGGCATCGAATGTAAAACGAATAAGACTTTAATCTCCTATTACATTTTGTATGCCAATGTCTTATTCGTTTGCAATACATTATTTTTTACATTTTCAAATAACTACTGGAATTATTATTTCATTATTGAAAATATCTTTCGTTTTTTCTTTTCAATTGTGAAATAAAAAAATCCTTCATAGTATTCAAAACCTGAAGGATTTATATTTTTTTCCCCGAAACGAGATTTTCGTGCTACTTCATCAGCAACAATTTCTTTGTTTCGCTGAAACGCAAAATAGAATTTTGTGCTACATCTATTCTA
>VGWC01000023.1 GCA_016873775.1 Ignavibacteria bacterium
AATCCGATATTACAAATGCGTGAACTTGTAATCTCGGATGCAAGTTGTCTGATTCTTGATGACTTGCGAGCGAGAAAAATTGCTAAGAGTATGAATTTGAAATTAACCGGTACGTTAAGAGTTCTCGTAAAAGCGAAAGAAAAAGGGTTCATCAAAAGGATAAAACCACTGATGGAAGAATTAGACGATATAAACTTTCATTTATCAACAAATGTCATTGAAAATATTCTTGAAGTTTGTAAAAAGTAAATTTTGTTTCGATAATAAAACAGCGATGCAAAATTTGTATCGCTGTTTTTGTTTTGAGGAAGTTGCAAGTGTTTTGTATTTTCAAACCGAAAAATTTTACTCGAAAACATATATGCATAACAACAGAGCAGTATTTGAAAAATAGACGATTGGTACGTTGGTTACATCGAGAAACTTTCCGGCGCTAATGCGCAAGGAACAACCCTTGCAGAAACTAGAGAAAATTTTGGGGACAAGAAATAAATTTTTAAAATTAAACCACTTTTTTTAGAAAGTGTCTATATACAAAACTCATTATTTTTTATCACTAAAATTGAAAGGCAATTGTATGAATCAATTTTCTACAAAGCAACTTATTCGACACCTGTTCATCGTAGCGGGGTTTGTCTTGTTCATTCAGGAAGTTTTAGCGCAACCAACTTCTCCACCTGCGCGCATTCGTGTAGTCGCATCAGCGCCAGCAGATAGCGAACCCGGGGGAAGAGTGTTTTTTAGGCCACAGGGATTTCCGGATACAACGTGTCCACCGGATTTTCCTGAACGAAGAATTTATTGCCGCGTTTATCCTTCGGGAGATACGGTTCATTTACTTGCGGTTCCAGATTCCGGATTTCGTTTTGCAGGATGGAGCGGAGGAGGAACGCTTGGAGAACATCAGCGGGAATTGACAATCGTTGCACGCGATTCGATGTCCATTCACGCGTGGTTTGTATCTACGGATATTGATTCTGCGCGGTTGCGAATGTTGCGGGTGAGTTATTTGCGACACGCAGGCGTTGTTCGTTTTGACCCGCACGGATTTCCCGTCGAATGTAGAAATTTTCCCGAAACAAAAGTTCGTTGTTTTTTGTATGTGCGCGGAACTGAGGTAACGATGAAAGCAAAACCGTTTGATGATTATTTCTTTGTTGGATGGTGGTTACGCGATACGTTAATTACCGATTCCGTGTTAACGCTGACTATTGTTGATACACTTACCAATGTTTTCGCACAATTTGAACTTGATAGTTCTGCAATTCCTGTTCCAACAAAATTCAGAACGTTCACACAACGGCAGTTAAGTAAAGAAAAAATAAAACCGGGAAAAGGAAAAAATCTGATGCCTGATTCTGCAGATGCGCGCGATAGTGTGTTTATGCGGGAATTCGGAAGAGCAACGCTGGTATTAGGTGTTCCCCAACTCGCAAAAGACAGTATCAAACGCTACGGATGGATTGTTTTCAAAAAGCCAAAAGATGTTCAGAAATTTTTTGTGCAAACAGGAACAGCGTATTTCTTTGATTCTATTCGAACTTCCGGACGCGGTTCAAAATTATTTACAAAAGCAATGGTTAATCCGAAACCCCCAACATACAATAATCATCTTGCGGGAGAATTAGCGGCATTAAAACTCAATATTGCTGCAAGCAAACACAAAATTACTCGCACAGGATTTGGTTCGTTAATTTATGCTGATTCGACAAGTATGTTTGATGAAAAATCTCTCGTAGAAATTTGCAAATTTTCTGATTCTGCAATGACGTATTGGCGACGGTACAACAACCTGATTTCTCCCAAGGCACTTGATTCGGTTTTGACGCTCATCAATAAAGCGTTTTATGGACCGATTGACAGCGTTGATATTTTATACAAACGTCCGTTGCGCATCGAAGGAGAAATTGAATTGGACAGCGTTCCGTTCTTGCAAACTCCGGATACGATAGACGGAAAATTCTTTGCGGAAGATGGAGATGCGAATTGGATGATTCCGGAACAATTTTCGCTATCGCAAAATTATCCTAATCCGTTTAATCCGAGTACAACAATACGTTTTCAGTTGTCTGCATTCAGCAATATATCATTGAAAATTTACAACGCGCTCGGTGAAGAAGTTGCAACGTTGTTACACAACGAAGAAATGGAAGAAGGAGCGTACGAATTGCAATTCGACGCAGGCAATCTTCCCAGCAGCGTGTATTTTTATCGGATAAATGTAACGCAAGATGGCACTTTGCGATACACGGAAACGAAGAAAATGTTGCTGATGAAATAATAAACTTATTCTTTTCAATTAAAGCCAGTTTCAGTTATTTGAAACTGGCTTTTCTATTTTTTCCTCCTTCTTTATTTCCATATTTTTTGCCGGACTTAAAAACAAGTACCATTAAATTCATAACATTATGTGTGGAATAATCGGATATATCGGAAAAAAAAACGCGCTCCCTATTTTATTGGAAGGATTACGCCGTGTGGAATATCGAGGCTACGATTCGGCAGGCGTGGCTACCATTTCGGAGGACAAACTTCATGTTACGAAAAAAGCAGGAAAAGTTGCCGAGTTGGTTGAGTTGATGGATGGAAATAATTCTTCATCTGAAATCGGCATTGGACATACACGCTGGGCAACGCACGGAATTCCCAATGACATCAACGCGCATCCGCATTGGGATTGCAATCAGGAAATTGCGATTATTCACAACGGCATCATCGAAAATTTTTCTTCCATCAAAACAAAACTGCAGCGCGAAGGACATCAGTTTGAAACCGAAACCGATACGGAAGTTCTTGCGCATCTTATCGAACGATTTTATCAGAAGACCAATGATTTATACAGCGCGGTTCGTCTTTCGTTGCTTGAAGTAAAAGGCGCGTACGGACTTGCAATAATTTCCACGCGTGAACCGGATAAAATTATCGTTGCGCGAAAAGGAAGTCCTCTCGTGATTGGTATTGGCGAAGGAGAAAATTTTATCGCTTCCGATGCCGCCGCAATAATTGACCACACGCGGCAAGTTGTGTATCTCGAAGATGGAGAAGTTGCAGAAATTCGCCGCGATGGATTTTTCACGCGCGATTTGATTCACGACGAAGAGATTGATAAAGAGATTGAAGAAATTACGTTCGACCTCGAGCAAATTGAAAAAGGCGGTTACGAACATTTTATGTTGAAAGAAATTCACGAGCAGCCGGAATCAATTCGCAACACAATGCGCGGACGTTTGCTTGAAGAAGAAGGAACAGCGAAACTTGGCGGGCTCGATAGCGTTGTCGAAAAAATTGTGAACGCGCGAAGAATTATTTTAGTCGGTTGCGGAACGTCGTGGCATGCGGGACTTGTCGGCGAATATATGCTGGAACAATACGCGCAAATTCCTGTTGAAGTTGAATACGCAAGCGAATTTCGTTATCGCAATCCGATTCTTTATAAAGATGACGTTGTGTTTTTCATAAGTCAAAGCGGTGAAACGTTTGATACTGCTGCGGCATTGCAAGAAGCAAAACAACGCGGCGCTACGTGTTTGGGAATTTGCAACGTTGTCGGAAGCACAATTCCGCGCGCATCGAATTCGGGTGTGTATATTCACGCAGGACCGGAAATCGGTGTCGCTTCGACAAAAGCATTCACATCGCAACTTGTCGCGCTTGCACTAATTACATTGATGATTGCGCGAAAGAAAAAAACGATTCGCAAAGATGAAGGCCAACAGATAGTTAAAGAATTATTATCGTTACCGGAAAAAGTTGCGAAAGTTATTGAAGCGACAACATCGCAAGTTCGTTACATTGCAGAAGAGTTTTCTGATGCAACAAACTTTCTCTATCTCGGTCGCGGTTATAATTTCCCCGTCGCGCTCGAAGGCGCTTTGAAGTTGAAAGAAATTTCGTACATCCACGCAGAAGGTTATCCAGCGGCAGAAATGAAACACGGACCGATTGCGCTCATTGACCATAATATGCCGGTTGTGTGCATTGCGCCAAAAGACAGCACGTATGAAAAAGTATTGAGCAACATTCAGGAAGTTCGCGTACGCAACGGAAGAATAATCGCTGTAGCAAATCACGACGACGAAGAAATTTCCAAACTCTCCGAGCACGTGATTCGTATTCCTCAAACACTTGATTTTCTCGCGCCGATTCTTTCGATTATTCCGTTGCAATTACTTTCGTATTATATGGCAGTGAAACGCGGATGCAATGTTGATATGCCGAGAAATTTGGCAAAGAGTGTTACGGTGGAATAAATTTTTATCGCCACGAATTGCACGAATTTTTACTAAGATATATTTCGTGTTAATTCGTGAAATTCGTGGCAGAAAAATATTTATTACAATAGAATAGAAATTTTTATGCAACAACAATCTTCAGCAGTTTTAAAAAAATCCGGAAATCAATATCTCGCTTTGTGTTTGGAACTTGGCGTAATAGGAAGCGGCAATACCCCAACAACAGCAAAGAAAACATTACGTGAAGCAATTGAATCGTATCTTGAGTATGCACAAGAAGAATGGCTTTCTAATGAGCGTCCGGTTTCCATTAAAGAATTACACGAGTTTTTTGCATTACGATGAATTGTTCAACACGTCAAAAAGAAATTGAACAAAATTTTATGCAATTAACAAACGAAAAATAAATTATGTTCACCTCACTCAAAGCAATCATTGATACAACCGGAAACGTTAGACTTCTTGAACACATTCAACTTGCAAAACCACAACGCGCTGTTGTTACAATTCTTGATGAAAATATTGTTGATGGTGTAACTCTCTTGAGCGAACAAGCGTTAGCGGAAGACTGGAAACGTCCCGAAGAAGATGTTGCATGGAAACAATTTCAAATAGAAGACTCTTCAAAGTATGTTCATCAAAAGGTCATAGACGTTTTTGAACACAGCAGAAAAGGTTTATGATTGATAAGCCACGTGCCTTACGCAACAGAACAATTTCTCTAACCACCAACGATATTTCTTTCTACTCTCGAAATCTCATTTCTCTTTCTTCGTCAACATCATTTTCAAAAATCAAAAATAAAACTATTCATCAAAATCTTTTTGATGTGATTGATCTTCTTCCTTCGCAATTTGTTGATGTGCTTTTTCTTGACCCGCCGTATAATTTGAATAAAGATTTCAATGGCAATGGATTTAAAGAAAGAACAATTGATGAATACGCAAAATGGATTGAGGCGTGGCTTTCCAAACTTGTGCGAACATTGAAACCAACTGCATCAATTTATATTTGCAGCGATTGGCGGACTTCAACTTCGATTCATCTTGTTGCGGAAAAATACTTTACCGTGCGAAACAGAATTACGTGGGAACGAGAAAAAGGTCGCGGCGCAAAAACAAATTGGAAAAACAATACGGAAGATATTTGGTTCTGCACAATGAGCAATGAATATACGTTCAACATTGATGCGGTGAAGTTGAAACGAAAAGTAATTGCGCCATACAAAGAAAACGGAAAGCCGAAAGATTGGAGCGAAACGGAAGAAGGAAATTTTCGCTTGACGCATCCATCGAATATTTGGAATGACATTTCAATTCCGTTTTGGTCAATGCCGGAAAATACGGAACATCCGACGCAGAAACCGGAAAAACTTCTCGCAAAAATTATTCTCGGAAGCACCAATGAGAACGATGTTGTGTTTGACCCATTTCTTGGAAGCGGAACAACTTCTGTCGTTGCCAAAAAATTAAACCGCAACTACATTGGCATAGAGCAAGATTTAAAATATTGTTGCCTTGCAGAGAAACGATTGCAACTTGCTGAAGAAAATAAAGCGATTCAAGGTTACAGCGATGGAGTTTTCTGGGAGAGAAATACGTTCAATGAAAAGTTAAAAGTGTAAAGTGTAAAGATGCACTCTAAAAAATTGAAACAAACAAACTAACTAACGAACAAACCAATAAACCAACTAACGATATTATTTATGAAAAAAATCAAAACTATTATTATGGGTGCCGCAGGCCGCGACTTCCACAATTTCAACACAGTGTATCGCGACAATGAAACGTATGACGTAGTCGCATTTACTGCAACACAAATTCCGAACATTGAAGGAAGAAAATATCCATCCATGCTTTCGGGAAAATTATATCCGAACGGAATTCCTATTCATCCCGAAAGCGATTTGGAAAAACTCATCAAGAAATTTTCTGTGGATGAAGTTGTGTTTTCCTATTCCGATGTCTCGTTCAATTACGTAATGGAAAAAGCATCGAACGTAATGTCGTGGGGAGCGGATTTCAAATTTCTCGGCGCGCACGATTCGATGATTCCAAGTTCAAAACCGGTGATTGCAATTGTCGCGGTGAGAACAGGAAGCGGAAAAAGTCAAACATCGAGAAAAGTTGCCGGACTTTTGCAAGCAATGGGAAAGAAAGTTGTCGCAGTTCGCCATCCGATGCCGTATGGAGATTTGTCGAAACAAATTTGTCAGCGGTTTGCTTCGCTCGATGATATGAAACAACATGATTGCACCGTTGAAGAAATGGAAGAATACGAACCGCACATCACGAGCGGGACAATTATTTACGCCGGTGTTGATTACGAAAAAATTCTTCGTGAAGCAGAAAAAGAAGCGGACGTAATAATTTGGGACGGCGGAAATAATGATATGTCTTTTTACAAGCCGAACTTGACAATTTGCGTTGCTGACCCTCATCGTCCCGGACACGAACTTTCGTATTATCCCGGCGCAGCAAATACGAGACTGGCTGATGTTGTTGTTATAAACAAAGTTGATTCTGCCGACAGAGAAAATGTTGACATCGTTCGCAACAACATTCGCAAAGTGAATAACGATGCAATTATTGTAGAAGGCGCATCGCCGATTACCGTTGAGAATGCATCGGTGATTGAAGGGAAAAAAGTTTTGGTGATTGAAGACGGACCAACACTCACGCACGGCGAAATGAAATACGGCGCAGGAGTTTTAGCCGCGCAAAAATTCGGCGCGAAAGAAATTATTGACCCACGTCCGTATGCAGTAGCTTCGATTGAAGAAACGTTTAAGAAATATCCCGGCATCGGAATTCTTCTTCCCGCGATGGGTTACGGCGAAAAGCAGTTGAAAGATTTGGAGAAGACAATTAATCGTGTTCCGTGTGATTCGGTCATTATCGGAACGCCGATTGATTTGAGCCGCATCATCAAAATTGAAAAGCCGACAACGCGCGTGCGCTACGATTTGGAAGAAATCACCAAACCAAATCTTGCAGAAATTTTGAAAAACTTTTTTGAAAAAACTAAGTGAACCTTTATGTTCTTCGTGTCTTAGTGGTGAAAAAAAATTACCACTGAGACACTTAGTTCACTAAGAAACACTAAGAAGAGAAAAATGAAATCAATCCGATTCCACGAATTTGGCAACGCTAATGTTCTTCGCTTTGAAGATGCGCCAATGCCGATAATCAACGACGACGAAGTTCTTGTTCAACTCAAAGCCGCATCGCTCAATCATCTCGATATTTGGGTGAGAAGCGGAACACGCGAACGCAATACGCCGCTTCCGCATATTCCCGGAAGTGATGGCGCAGGTATTGTTGTCGAAGTTGGAAAAAATGTTTCAAGTGTAAAAGTTGGAGAGCGCGTTTTAATTTCTCCCGGATTAAGTTGCGGTGAATGTAATTTTTGCAAAGAGCAAAAAGAAAATTTGTGTTCGCAATATCGCGTGTTAGGAACAAGAGAAAGTGGATCGTATGCCGAGTTTGTCAAACTTCCCTCGCGAAATGTTTTTCTGATTCCATCGAATATAGGTTTCAACGATGCCGCTGCATTTCCGCTTGTGTTTCTTACTGCGTGGCATATGTTGATTACGCTTGCGCAACTCAAAGAAAACGAAACAGTATTGATTCACGGTGCAGGAAGCGGTGTTGGCATTGCGGCGATTCAGATTGCAAAAATGTTTAATGCAAAAATTATTACGACAGCGGGAAGCGATGATAAACTCGCACAAGCACAACAACTCGGCGCAGATGAACTCATCAATTACAACGCGAAAAATTTTTCTGACGAAGTAAAACGCATCACGGAGAAAAAAGGCGTTGATGTTGTGTTTGAACACATTGGCGGCGACGTGTTTGAAAAAAGTATTTTCCTTTTGCGCAAAGGCGGAAGATTAGTTACGTGCGGCGCGACAATCGGTTACGAAACAAAACTCGATTTGCGATATTTGTATTCGCGCCATCTTAAGTTGCTCGGTTCTTTTATGGGAACAAGCAACGACTTGAGAGCCGTTCTCGCGCATCTCGCTTCGGGAAAATTGAAACCGATTATTGATAGCGTTTTTCCGCTACACAATGCCGCAGATGCGCAACGACGAATGGAAGAACGAAAACAGTTTGGGAAGATTGTGATTGAAATTTAGTTCACGCAAAGGCGCCAAGTCGCAAAAAATAATTTCTGTTATCTTTGCGGCTTTGCGCGAAAAAATACAAAATGAATCTTCTTAATAACTTTCTTCTTTTCTGTTCCACAAATTCGTGGCTGAAAACAAACGTAAAACATTTTGGTATATTTTGTCCAAGAAAAAATTATGAATACAGTAAAAGAAAACTTACACAATGCGATTGAACAACTTTCCGAAGAAGAAGCGAGCGCAGTATTAACATTAGTAGAGCGTGTGCATCAGAAAGAATCAATAGACGAAACAATACGTACATTGAGAAGTTCATCGCTCAAACTTCCTCAAACACCGCAAAAGTTTCAATATGTCGAACCAGTGTCGGCATCGGGAAAATCTGCGTCGCAACAACTCATTGACGACCGACGGTGAATATTTATTATCTCGACGCAAGCGCGTGGCTCAAGCGATATATCCGTGAAGATGGAACTGCATTTGTTCAAAAACTATTTTCCAAAGAAAATTTGCTTGCGTGTTCTTCCCTCGGTTTCGTTGAAGTGATTGCAACACTTTCGCGAAAACTGAAAGCAAAAGAAATTTCGCTCTTTGCTTTTGAAGAAAAAGTAAGAGAAGCAGAAAATGATTGGATGAAGTTTGCTCATATTGAAATAGATATGGAAAATATAACGGCGGCAATTTCGTTGGCAAAAAAACATTTCCTTCGCGGTGCCGATGCGATTCATTTATCAGCGGCATTATCTTTGAAACTTCATTTTTCTTCCAGCCAAGATTCATTTCAATTTATTTCTTCTGACGATGAATTGAATAACGCGGCAAAAGAATATGATATGAATGTTGTTAATCCTGCGCGAGTGTAATAATTGTTTGATGTACCCATCAAAAAACTCTCTGTGCGAACGCTTTTGTATAGCACACTATGAACCTTCTCAAAAACTTTCTTCTTTTCTGTTCCACAAATTCGTGGATGAAAAATACGTTACCGAAATATCGTTTTGTGCAACGCGCAGTAAAACGATTTATGCCGGGAGAAGATACTGTCTATATGATGTCCTGCATTCGGTGTATGGTAAAGGTTTGACTTACTCTGTAGTTCACTAATATTGTACCGGAAGAAATAATAGTTCCATCAGTAGGTTGTGTAACCGTAAGAACATATTTCACAACTTGTGTAATTGCTGAAGAAGCACTCCATAATAATTCATATCTCCGCTATAGACAGCGGTGATAGTATGATTTCCACCAAATAGCGATGAAGTTGTGAACGAAGCAATTGTCCAGTTCCTCGGACTTGTTGAAGCACGAGCATTACTGCAAAATACCGTATTATCTCCTCCAGAACCTACACCGTCTTTCGTATGTGCTGTCCATTTATACTGATATAACTTCGGCGTTCCGTCATTATTTAAGACTCCATTCCCCGATGAATCAAGTCCGGATAATATTTTACATTTAATACCAAAGTTTGCTTTTACCCCGTATTGAGAAGATGCACAAAGCGGATACACTGTTATTATCAACAACAAAAAAAGTTTTGCCATTGTATTTGAAATAATTTTCAAGTTGTTTTGAATACACTTAGAAGTAGAACGTATAAAATTTGTAATATCATAGTAATTAATTTGTATCGTGTTTTTCTATTATTATTTTTTTCGGGGCAAAAAATAAAAACAGATAGGGTTTTGTAAAATGAGACTAATCGCATCTCGATTTATATCACAACGAAATCATTTGACACTCTTGTTAAAAAAATTTCTCCATAAAGTAAATAGAAATATCTAATAATACATCTTATTCATTCACGTAATTTTAAAAATACGGTATTTACCGTAACTATGAGAAATTACTTGCTGTTATTTACAAACTCATTAAATCCGTTCAACGAAAAATTTTTCTCCTTTGTTTTTCTTTTCCTGCTATTGATTTGCCTTCGAGCAATTTTTCAATATATTTTTCACCGATTTTAAAAAAACTATAACTACGTATTGAAATGACCGAAGGTAAAATAATTCAAGTTATTGGGCCCGTTGTTGATGTTGACTTCTCCGGCGGTTCACTCCCATCAATTTATAATGCTGTAAAAATCCCTCGAACAAATGTTGAAGGCATAAAAGAAGATTTGATATGCGAAGTTCAGCAACATCTTGGCGAAGAACGCGTCCGAACCGTTGCAATGGATTCTACCGACGGATTAACGCGCGGAATGATTGCGTTCGACACAGGAAATCCCATCACCGTTCCTGTTGGTCCATCTACGCTCGGCAGATTGATTAACATCATCGGTCAAGGCATTGATAATATCGGTGAAATCAAAAGTAATACATATTACCCGATTCATCGTCATCCACCCAAGTACGAAGACTTAACAACGAACGCAGAAATGTTCGAAACAGGAATAAAAGTTATTGACTTACTCGAACCGTATTCCAAAGGAGGAAAAACAGGTTTATTTGGCGGCGCAGGGGTAGGAAAAACTGTTGTTATTATGGAACTTATTCACAATATCGCAATGCATCACGGCGGATATTCCGTGTTCGGAGGAGTTGGAGAACGAACTCGCGAAGGAAACGATTTGTGGCGCGAAATGAAAGAAGGCGGCGTTCTCGATAAAACTGCACTCGTATTTGGACAAATGAACGAACCTCCCGGCGCGCGTCAACGAGTTGGCTTAACGGCATTAACAATGGCAGAATATTTTCGCGATGAGGAAGGAAAAGATGTGTTGTTATTTATTGACAATATTTTCCGCTTTACTCAAGCAGGGTCCGAAGTTTCCGCTCTTCTCGGAAGAATGCCAAGCGCCGTCGGTTATCAACCAACGCTTGCGACAGAAATGGGAGAATTGCAGGAACGCATTACTTCAACAAAAAAAGGTTCGATAACTTCTGTGCAAGCAATTTATGTTCCCGCTGATGATTTAACTGACCCCGCTCCTGCTACTGCGTTTTCCCATCTTGACGCTACAACTGTTTTAAGCCGCCAAATTTCCGAATTAGGAATTTATCCCGCAGTTGACCCGCTAGATTCCACTTCACGAATTCTTGACCCGCGCATTATCGGCGACGTACATTACAACACGGCAAAGCAAGTAAAAAATATTTTGCAAACCTATAAAGATTTGCAGGACATCATCAACATTCTTGGAATTGATGAACTTTCTGATGATGATAAAATTACCGTGCAACGCGCAAGAAAAATTCAAAAATTTCTTTCTCAACCGTTTTTTGTTGCAGAACAATTTACCGGGATTCAAGGACGCTATGTAAAAATTGAAGACACAATTGCAAGTTTTCAATCTATCATCAGAGGCGATTGCGACCATATTCCCGAAGGAATGTTCTATATGAAAGGAACAATTGACGAAGTGATTGACAATTACAAAAAAACACTGAACTAAAATGAACGATAAAAAATTCTCACTGGAAATTGTTTCGCCCAAAGCAACAGTGTTTAACGGTGAAGTAACTTCATTTACCGTTCCCGGCGAACTGGGAAGTTTTCAGGTTCTTTACAATCATGCGCCGATTCTTTCTTCGCTTTCCGGTGGAATAATTAAATTTGTGGAAGCAAACGGAAACGAAACTTGCTACAAAACAAACGGTGGGTTTGCTGAAGTTCATAACAATAAAGCATCCATCGTTACGGAAGTAGAAAAACTCTAAAACTGTTTTTCCTATCGCTTCTCTTTTTAAAAAAACACTCTCGTTGACTGAGAGTAGCTTTTTCTTTTAAATACCCAATTTCTAGTTTGTTGTAGAATCAAGAAGATTGCTTCGGTGCGCCCGCATTGACAGTTTCCATTTGAGGGTGTTTTGCAAAGTCTTCATATAATATATTTGCTAAACGGCTTCATTTATTTGCGCAAACATTTTTTTACAAGTAAAAGATCGTAACCGGTATGCAACATTTCAAAAATCATTTTTTCCCAATAATATTTTAACTTTTATCGTTCAGTTGCAAAAAACAAAAACAACCTACACTCCCACACTTTTTCCAACTTCTAACTCCATTACTTTCATTCGCAATGCGGGAGAAAGGAGTTTTTTCAATGCTTCCGGGGTTCCGCTTAATACGGGAAATGTTCCGTAGTGCATTCCGATAATGAATTTCGGATTGATAAGCGTACAAGCATACGCCGCTTCTTTGGGTCCCATCGTGTATAAATCGCCAATCGGAAGAAACGCAATATCGGGAGTGTACAATTCTCCGATAATTTTCATATCGGAGAAAACGCTTGTATCTCCTGCGTAGTAAATTTTGAAACCGTTTTCAAATTCCACAACAAATCCCGCGGCTTCGCCTCCGCAAAGAATTTTCGCACCGTCTTCAATCGTAGAACTGTGTTTTGCATCTGTCATCGTAATTTTTATTCCGTCAACGTCCATTGTTCCGCCTTTATTCATTCCGATTGCTGAAGAAATACCTTTACTTTGCAAGAACAAATATATTTCGAAAATACAAATCACTTTTGCTTGAGTGCGTTTTGCAATTTCAATAGTATTGCCGAGATGGTCGCTGTGTCCGTGCGAAACGAGAATAATATCTGCACTGATTGTGTCTTTTATTTCACGCGGCGCTTCCGGATTATCAAGCCACGGGTCAAGGAGAACTATTTTTCCGTTTGAAGTTACCAATTGAAACGCGCTATGTCCAAGCCACGTAATGTTGAGTTTATTTTTTTGAGAAGTTATCATAAATGCCTCGATGAATATGTGTAGAAAAAATGCGACAAAAATTTCGGAAAATTGTTTTGGAAAAACAACAATATGCAATTACACGATTCTCGTTATCGTTGCTTGTATGTACCGGTTGAAGTTCCGTCTATGGATTTGGAAATTCTCAATTGCAAAATCCAAATGCTAAATTCTAAAAACCAAAAAGCAATTACAGTTTTGCAAATTTTTTCACTTATGTTTTTTCATCGTACATCGCAAATCGCACATCCCAAATCCATTTCATATATTCTCCATAACTTTTTCACAAAATAAAAAATTCCTTGGCACTACTCAACATACTCTTTATCGGCGATATTGTCGGAACTCCCGGTTATCAAATCGTCGAAACATTTCTCAAAAAATTTATTGACGATTATCAGATTGATTTCTGCGTTGCAAACGGCGAAAACATTGACAACGGAAAAGGAATTCGTCAGCAAGATGCGACGAATCTTTTTAATCTCGGTGTGCACGTTATTACGAGCGGAAATCATTTGTGGGAAAATTGGGAATCGCGAAAAGTTCTTGCGAAAGAAAAATATGTTTTGCGTCCGCTCAATTATCCGCGCGAGAATCCCGGTAACGGTTATGCAATTTATGATTTGAAAGAGAAAGGAAAAGTCGGCGTTCTCAATTTGCAAGGAAGAATTTATATGTCGCCGATTGATTGTCCTTTTCACACAGCAGAATGGGCGCTGCCAAAAATTTCTGCGGAAACTAAAGTGATACTCGTTGATATGCACGCCGATGCAACTGCAGAAAAAGTAACGATGGGATGGTTTCTCGATGGACGTGTGAGCGCAGTGCTGGGAACGCATACGCACATTCCCACTGCCGACGGAAGAATTTTGCCGAAAGGAACTGCATACATTACCGATGTTGGAATGACCGGACCGTATGATTCTTCGCTCGGAATGAAAAAAGAAATTGCGATTCGCCGAATGATTACGCAAACTGCGCACAAGTACGAACTCGCAAGCAACGACGTTCATCTTTGCGGTGCGTATGTGCAAGTTGATAGCGAAACCGGAAAAGCAGTGAAGTTTGAACAGATACAATTTCCGAAGTTTGTGTAGTTGAAAAATAGAACACGGATTACACGGATGAAACAGATGTTCACAGATTTTTAATCCGTGCCGAATCCGTAACAATCTGTGTTATCCGTGTTCTATTAAAAACATTTTCCAATGGCAACAATAATTGACGGCAAAAAAATCTCGCAACAAATTCTCGATGAAATAAAACTCGAAACCGAGAAACTCAAACGCGAGCACAACATTACTCCGGGACTTGCGTTTCTTATTGTTGGAGAAAATCCTGCATCGTTGAGTTATGTAAATTCAAAAGGAAAAGCGTGCGATGAAATGGGATTTTTTTCTCTCACCGAAAAACTTCTATCCGTAACTACCGAATCGCAGTTGCTGCGTTTGATTGAACGATTGAATCACAGTGAAAAAATTCATGGTATACTTGTTCAACTTCCATTGCCAAAACAGATTTCCGAAAGTAGAATTATCGAAGCGATTGATTTCCGAAAAGATGTTGACGGTTTTCACCCCGTGAATATTGGTAAACTTGTCGCTGGGGAAAAATGTTTTCTTCCGTGCACGCCTGCGGGAATTTATGAACTGCTTGTGCGCAGTGGAATTGAAACAAGCGGCAAACACGTTGTCGTTATTGGTCGCAGTAACATTGTCGGAAAACCGATTTCGAATATTCTTTTACAAAAACATAGTGGAAATTCCGTAGTAACAATTGTTCATACGGGAGCGAAGGATATTTCATATTTCACGAAGCAAGCAGATATTCTCATTGCTGCAATTGGCAAACCGAAATTTGTCACGAAAGAAATGGTGAAAGAAAACGCTGTCATAATTGATGTTGGAATAAATCGCATTGAAGATTCAACGACAAAAACCGGTTACAAAATTGTCGGCGATGTAGATTTTGAAAATGTAAAAAATGTTGCAAACGCAATTACACCTGTTCCCGGCGGCGTTGGTCCGATGACGATTGCAATGCTGATGAAGAATACTTTGGAAGCGGCGAAAGGAAATTTTTGAGATATGAGATTTGAGATGTGGGATGTGAGTCGAAAGATTTTAGATTTTAGATTGAAGATTTTAGATTTCATTTTTCTTCCTCTATGCTCTATGCTCGCTGCTCTCTGCTTTTTCTCTTGCAACAATCAACAAACCAACAAACCAACAAACGAGCAAACAAATCAACAAACTCAAACATCAAATGCCAAATCTCCAATCGCTGTTCCATCATTCAATAAAAAATCCGCGTGGAATTATTTACTTGCGCAGACAAACTTTGGTCCGCGAAATCCGGGAAGTGTTGGACATAAAAAATGTTTACAATATCTCTCAAACGAACTTTCCAAATTTGCCGATACTGTTATTCTTCAACCATTCACGCACGTTGGTTACGGGAATGAAGTTTTTACAATGACAAATATTTTGGGAAGGTTTCAACCGAACAACCCGAACAGAATTTTACTTCTCGCTCATTGGGATACTCGCCCTCGCGCAGACAGAGATGACAATATATCCAAGCAGAATCAACCGATTCTCGGCGCGAATGACGGTGCGAGTGGCGTTGCTGTGTTGTTGGAAATTGCGCGCACATTGAAAGAAACAAAACCAAACATCGGCGTTGATATTTTATTTGTTGACGGCGAAGATTACGGCGAAGAAGGAGATTTGTCGCGTTATCTTCTCGGCGCAAAATATTTTGCAAAAAATTTTCGCTTTGAACACACGCCTCAATTCGGAATTTTGCTTGATATGATTGGTGACGCAGAACTCGAAATCAAACGAGAAAAAGCATCGATGCATTTCGCTCCCGATGTAGTTGAACTCGTGTGGAATACGGCGAACGAACTTGGCATTCCTCAATTCGCCGATGGAGAAGGACCGAGTTTAATTGACGACCATATTCCCTTCAACGAAGTGGGAATAAAATGTATTGACTTGATTGATTTCAACTATCCGAATGAAACGCAAAACTATTGGCACACAACGCACGACACGCCAGAACATTGCAGTGCGGAAAGTTTGGAAGCCGTGGGAACAGTTTTGCTCAATGTAATTTTTCGATTTCAAAGTTTGTAAGACAATTTTCAAAATCGTTCTCCGGCGAATGAACAAAACCTATCTTGAACTCTCCTTTTCTCTTTCACAAACACAACAGGAACTTCTCATCGCATTTCTTTCACAACTTGGTTTTGAAGGATTTTGGGAAGACAATGACATTTTAAAAGGATATGTAGAAAAAAATATTTGGAATGAAAATTCGTCAGCATTTCTTTCTGAAAAATTCCCCGATGTAAAATTTTCGGTTGCAGAAATTGAAAATCAGGATTGGAACAAAGAATGGGAAAATTCTATTGAACCGATTCTTGCAACAGAAAAAATAATTATTCGTCCGTCGTGGAAAGAAATTGAAAACACAAACGGAAAAATCGTAATTACGATTGACCCGAAAATGTCGTTCGGCACGGGACATCACGAAACAACACGATTGATGTTACAACTTGCAGAAAAATATGTGCAGCAAAACGATTTTGTTCTTGACTTGGGAACGGGAACAGGAATACTTGCCATTGCCGCAATCAAACTCGGCGCAAAAAAATGTATCGCTGTTGATAATGATGAATGGTCAATCGAAAACACGAAAGAAAATGTAACGTTGAATAATGTCGGCCAACAAATCTCCGTTCAACTTGGAACACTGGAAAGCGTGAAGGAAAATAATTTCGATGCAATCCTTGCGAACATTCAGTCAAGCATTATTCTTCCAATTCTTCCGCAAATGATTTCTTCAATCAAACCTAACGGAAAAATTTTACTTTCGGGATTGTTACGGGACGAACGGGAGAATATTCTTTCTGCGTTTGCAAAAAATTCTTTGAATGTTATTGAGGAAGTTTCCGAGAATGAGTGGATTGCGTTTGTGTGTAATTTGTAATTGGTCATTCATCATTAGTAAATCTACAAATGACAAATTACCAATGACGAATGACATTTCTGTGCTTGTAAAAATCGAATGAAAATTGCAACAATTGATTTAGGCACAAACACTGCATTACTTCTCATTGCAGAAATTTCTGTTGATGGAAAAATAAAAGTCTTGCGTGATGAATTGCGTTCTCCGCGAATTGGAAAGGATGTTGATGCAGCGCGAAGAATTTCTGAAAATTCTTTTCAGCGAGTGAAAGAAGTTTTTCTTGAATACAAAGAATTAATTTCCAAATACAGCGCTGATAAAATTATTGCAACAGGAACAAGCGCATTGCGTGATGCTTCGAATCGTGAAGAATTTATTGAGCGAATGAAATCGGAAACAGAAATTGCGATTGAAATTTTAAGCGGCGAAGATGAAGCGTTGTGGACATTTCGCGGTGCAATTTCAGGAATAAACAATCTTCAAGAAAATGTTGCTGTCATTGATATTGGAGGAGGAAGCACGGAACTAAGTTACGAGTTACGAGTTTCAAGTTCGCAGTTCAAAAACAAATTTCAAGTTCACAACACGCAACTCGCAACTTGTAACTTCTTCTCTAAAAGTTTGAATATCGGTGCAGTACGAATAACTGAAAAATTTTTTGCTTCCCTTCCTCCGAAAGAAAATGAAATTGACAACGCCAGAAAGTTTATTTACGAACATTTATCAGAAATTCCGAAAGAACAATTTACGAACTCACAACTCATCGGTGTTGCAGGAACAGTTACAACACTTGCGTTGCTTGCACAAAATGTTTTTGTGTTTGATGTTTCCAAAGTTGCAAATTATATTTTGAGCATTGATGCGATTGAAGAATGGTTTCACATTCTTTCAAAAAAAACGCCGCAAGAAATTCTTTCTTTCACATCCGCTGCGAATGGAAGAGAAGATATTTTATTTGCTGGAACATTGATTCTCTTTGAGACAATGCAATATTTTTCGTGGAGTGAACTTGTGGTGAGCGAACGAGGATTACGCTACGGAATAGCGTTGAGGGAAATCTACAGTTCCACGAGAAAGTAGTTTTATTCACAATGAAACATTTACAACTATCTCTATGTCAATTCGGTCAAATACATTATTATTTTTACGATATTTTATTCAAACGAAATAAAAACTCTTTATGAAAATTACAATTGCATGCGTGTTTATTTGCGCGATTTTTTTCGCAATGCCAACTTCTGTTCATTCGGAGATTTATACTCGAGAATCGCGTTACAGAATGGAAGCGGTTCGTGTAACAGCAACAATCAACGTTGATGGAATATTATCTGAACCAGAATGGCAACGAGCGGGTACTTCCAATTTTACTCAACGTGAACCGATAGAAAATGCCGTTCCAACGAATAAAACCGAAGTGTGGATTGGATACGACAATGAAGTGTTGTACGTTGCTGCACGAATGCACGATTTGTCTCCCGATTCGATAACGACGCGTATTGGACGTCGCGACGCAGATTTAAATTCTGATTGGTTGTATTTTTCTGTTGATTCGTATAACGATAAACGTACGGCGTTTTATTTCGGTGTCAATCCGAGTAGTTCTATTTGCGACGGAATAATTTACAACGACTCGTGGGCAGATGATTCGTGGGATGGAGTGTGGGATGCGGCTTCGCAAATTGATGGCAATGGATGGTCAGTTGAAATGAAAATCCCTTATTCGCAATTACGGTTTTCAAAGCAAGATGAGTACGTGTGGGGAATAAATTTTATGAGAAAAACAGAGCGATACAAAGAAGAGGATTATCTTGTTGCAACTCCTCAGAATGAAGTAATTGGTGTTTCCAAATCTGCAGAACTCATTGGAATAAAAAATATTTTACCACCGACAAAGTTAGAAATTCTTCCGTATATCGTCGGGAGCGCAACAACGACGAATCAATTTTCGGAAGGCGACCCGTTCAATGATGGAAGTACACAAGCAGGAAACATTGGAGCGGATATAAAATTCGGAATCGGAAATAATTTGACATTGAATGCAACTATCAATCCAGATTTTGGACAAGTCGAAGTTGACCCTGCGGTTGTCAATCTTTCGCAGTTCGAAATTTTTTTTCAAGAAAAACGTCCGTTCTTTATTGAAGGTTCAACCTTTTTCGATTTTGCAAGAGGAGGTGCAAATCATAATTTTGAGCTCAATTGGGGAAATCCGGATTTTTTTTACAGCAGAAGAATCGGGCGTTCACCAAAATTATGGCCTTTGCACGACCCGTATGGCGAAAACTTTGTTGATATTCCAAGCTATACGACAATTTTAGGAGCGGCAAAACTTACGGGAAAAATTGCGGATAATTGGTCACTTGGCGTTGTTTCTGCAACAACGCAACGAGAATATGCAACAGTAAAAGATGCGAATACAATGCAACAATTTCACGATGTTGTTGAACCGTTAGCATCGTATAATATTTTGCGAACAAAAAGAGAATTTGAAGATGGAAAATATGCGTTTGGAATAATTTCTACTTCCGTCATTCGCGATTTGAATGAACCGTATCTCATAGACGAATACAACAAACGCGCATTCACACTTGGTGTTGATGGATGGACTACGTTCGATACTGAAAAAGAATGGGTTATTACTGGATGGACAACCGGCTCTCGAGTTGAAGGGACAACAAGGAGAATGATTGATATGCAACGTTCTCCGCTTCGCTATTACCAACGTCCCGATGCAAAGCATTTGGGTGTGGATTCGAGTGCAACGTCGCTTTCAGGATACGCGGGACGATTTGCAGTGAATAAACAAAAAGGAAACTGGAGTTTTAATTCTGCTGTTGGGTTTATTTCGCCGGGATTTGAATCCAACGATTTGGGATTTCAATTTCGCGCCGATATCATCAATATGCATATTTTCAGCGGATATCAATGGTACGAATCGGATGGAATATTCCGCAGAAAAGGATTTAATGCGGCGACATTCCGCAACTACGATTTTGACGGAGTTCAAATCGGTGAGGGTTATTTTATTTTTTACAATGCGCAAACACTTGGCTTTTGGCATCTCAACGGAAATATTATGATGCAAAGCGCATCGTTTGATAACCAACAAACACGCGGCGGACCGTTATTCAAAACAACAAATTTTTACGGTAAAAAAATCAGGATTTCAACAGATTCGCGTAAAGAAATAGTTGTTGAATTTGGAATATTCGCCGGAAGAAGTGAATCGGGCGGGTGGCATGTAAGCGTTGAATCCGAACTTGAATGGAAACCAAGTTCAAATATTTCTTTGCAAATTACTCCCGGTTTTACGAGAGATGTTACAATGGCGCAATGGATTCCGGAAAAGAAATTTGAAAATAATCCCGTTCCCGATTCGCTTGCTCAATATACATTTGGAAATCGTTACGTATTTGGAAAACTTGACCAAACGGAGTTTTCATCGAGCATTCGAATGGATTATACGTTCACACCAAAACTTACATTACAATTATACATTCAGCCGTTAATCTCTGTTGGAAGTTACAACAAGTTCAAAGAATTGAAAAAACCGGCAACCTATACGTTCAATAATTACGGCGAAAACGGTTCGACAATTTCTTATAACGCAGGAAACGATAAATACACCGTTGACCCCGATGGAAGCGGCGCCGCAGAGCCGTTCGTATTCAGCAATCCGAATTTCAATTTCAAATCACTGCGCGGTAATGCTGTTCTTCGATGGGAGTTTCTTCCTGGTTCAACAATGTACTTAGTGTGGACACGAGGCAGTGAGAATTACGATGATGCCGGCAATTTTTCTTTTGGAAGAGATTTAAAAAATCTTCTGGGGAAACCAAATTATGAAAATGTTTTTCTGATGAAGTTTTCATACTGGTGGAATCCGTCATAATTTCCTGAAAAAATATATATCCACACTTCGGAAGTAGGGATATCCTCTCTTGAAGTAAGTAAATATTTTTTTTTAGACTACTAACATTTTCTCTCATTGTAGGTTTTCGTATGTTAGTGCTGCATTTTAAATTTTAAGTTCATATTCTTTACAATTTTTTTCAAAAATATATTTTTCAAATAAACAATTAAAAAACTTATCGTATGAATAAACTTTGCATTCTTCTTTTTATACTCTGTAATTTATTTTCTGTTTCAACATTTGCGCAAAAAGCGGAAGAGATAAAACAGGAAACGAATACCGGCGCTCCACCAAAACCGCTTGACGATGAATGGTATAAATGGATGATTGGCGAATGGAGCGGAACGAGCGAATCAAACGTTGGAACAGCAAAAGAATGGCAACAGTGCGAATGGGCGTGCGATAATCAGTACGTCGTCATTCATTATACCAATGAATTGATAAAACCAAACGAAGAGTATGTAAAAAAATCTGCTGCAACAATGGGAATGTCGGAATCCGAAGTGGAAAAAATGTTTATGGAAATGAAATATTCCGCAATCGGGATGATGACAAAAGACGCCGCTACGGGTGAATATGTTGGATATTGGTTCGATAATTTTCGCGGCGCCTATACCGGAAGAGGAAAAACAGATGGAAAGAAAATTTTGATGACGTGGGAAGGCGCAGGAAATAGTTCAGTTCGCACAATGGAATTTCAGGAAGAACATACGTTGATTCAAACATTCAATGAACGCGATAATGCGGGAAATGAAATTATCGGAACATCAACAATGACAACAAAGAAAAAATAAATTTCTCATTATAAAAAAACAAAATGGCTGATAGTAATAAAGCATCAGCCATTTTTTTTTAAACAATCTATGCGCTTTGTTTCATCGGTTCTTTGAATATGTATGTCGGTTCTTTTTTCTTTTCGATACATTCTTTCGTGATAATTACTTTTACGATGTTATGTTTTGCCGGAAGATGATACATCACATCAAGCATAATTTCTTCGATGATGGAACGTAACCCGCGCGCACCTGTTTTCAGTTTAACTGCTTTTTTTACAACAAGTTGCAACGCTTCTTTCTTGAACTCTAAATCAACGCCTTCCATTTCGAGCAGTTTCTTGAATTGTTTGATAATCGCATTTTTGGGTTCAGTAAGAATATTCATCAATGCTTTTTCATCAAGTGAATGAAGCGGTGCAATCACCGGAAGTCGTCCGATAAATTCCGGGATCAAACCGAATTTGAGTAAATCATCGGGTTGAGTTTTTGCTATCAAATCATCACGCGTGAGAGTTTCTTTTGTGTGAATTTCTGCGCCAAATCCCATCGTTTGTTTATGCATTCGTTGGGAAACAATGGTATCTAATCCTTCAAACGCTCCTCCGCAGATAAACAAAATATTTTTTGTGTTGATATTTACAAGCGGCTGTTCAGGATGTTTTCTTCCCCCTTTGGGAGGAACGCCTGCGATTGTTCCTTCGAGAATTTTTAAGAGTCCCTGTTGCACTCCTTCGCCGGAAACGTCGCGTGTTATTGACGAAGAATCTCCTCTGCGCGCAATTTTGTCTATTTCATCAATGTACACAATACCAAATTCGACACGGTCAGTATTGTAATCGCAGTTTTGCAACAACGGAACAAGAACAGATTCAACATCGTCGCCAACGTACCCTGCTTCCGTAAGCGTTGTTGCATCGGCGATGGCAAACGGAACGTCGAGAATCCGTGCAAGCGTTTGCGCAAGTAATGTTTTTCCGGTGCCGGTTTGTCCAATTAACAAAACATTGCTTTTCTCGATTTCCACATCATCGAACGATGTTATCGGACGATATTGCAATCGTTTGTAATGATTATACACCGCAACAGAAAGAATTTTTTTTGCCTTCGTTTGTCCGATAACGAATTCATCCAGCGCTTCTTTTATTTTGATGGGGGTAAGTTTTGTGCGAATATCATGGCGATGAAATTTTTGCGGGTGAGTTTTTCGTAACAATTCAGAAGAATTTAGAATGCAGTTGTCGCAAATGTACACATCGGGTCCTGCGACGATATTTTGCACTTCTGCGCTGTTCCGTCCGCAAAACGAACAGAGAATGTTTTCAAGTGGATGAGCACGCATTACATTTGAGAATTGAAATGAGAGACTGTTGTGAAGAAATTTTTCATTATCCGTTTTTTTCTAAGTATCTATTTGTGAAAACAAATCGAAATGGAAAACTACACCTACATTTTGGGTTTCTTGATTAACTCTTTTTTTACAAGAATATTATCTACTAAACCATATTCTTTTGCATCTTGAGACGACATATAGAAATCGCGGTCAGTATCTTTTTCAATTTGTTCCAAGGGTTTTCCGCTATGGTGTACAAGAATTTCATTGATCCGTTTTTTCATTCGAAGAATTTCTTCCGCCTGAATAGAAATATCGCTTGCTGTTCCCTGCACGCCGCCCCACGGTTGATGAATCATAATACGCGAATTAGGAAGCGCCATACGTTTTCCTTTTGCTCCTCCAGCAAGCAATACCGCCGCCATACTTGCTGCCATTCCTATGCAAATCGTGGAAACTTCCGCGCGAATATATTGCATCGTATCGTAAATTGCGAGCCCCGAGGTTACGCTTCCTCCCGGCGAACTTATATACACATGAATATCTTTTTCAGGGTCTTCAGATTCAAGAAAAAGCATTTGCGCAATAACTAAACTTGCAACAACATCATCAATCGCAGTACCGATAAAAATAATTCGCTCTTTTAATAGCCGTGAAAAAATATCATACGCGCGTTCGCCTCGTCCCGATTGTTCGACAACAATGGGAACAAGTTGGTTATAGATTTGTGGATTCATAGATGAATTGGTGTTTCGGGTTACGATGTAATGATTTTTGATTCTTCTAATTCCGTGTCGAGTTTTTCAGTAATAACTGCAGTGGAAACCAGATATGTAAACATTTTATCATTGAGAATTTTTTCATTCAGCGATTTTGAATTTTTATAGTAAGCAACCAAACGCTCTTTTTCAACCCCAATTTTCTTCGATTCTTCTTCCGCAATTTTTTCAAAATCCGCATCTTCAATTTTCAATTGCAAATGCTCACGAATTTTATCCCGTAGCAAAAACCATTTTGCTTGCCAAACGGAATATACCTGATTCTCTTCTCGAAACTTTTGTTCGTCGAAATTCGTCGGCAAAATTTTCCCCGGTTGTTTTTCTTTGATTTCTTCCAGCAAACCATCCGTAAATCCTTTGACGAGCGAATCGGGAACTTCAAACGGATGACGATGAACAAGTTCTGCGGCAATCGCATCTTCAACAGTTCGAATACTGCGGTCGTTCCAATACGTTTCCAAATCCTTTCGAATACTCGTTCGAAATTCATCCATCGAAGAAAATTTATTCTTGGTAATTTTTTTCACAAACTCCTCATTCAATTCGGGAAGCGTTACTTTTTGAATTCGCAGCACTTCAAATTTTCCGTCAATCGGTTCTTGTCGTTCACCTTGTTGTGGAGTGTACGTGATGTGATAATGTTTGCCAACTTCAGAGTGTTTGAGTCCTTCGCGAATTTCAGCAAGTTTCGATTCGTCTCCAAGATGCACTTGAATCGGCTCTGTTTTATTTCCGACAATTGGCAAACCGTTTTCGTCCAGTTCCTGAATTTCGAATGTGATAATATGTTCTTCATCTGTTGCTTGTTGAACATCTGAATACGTTGCGTTAGTTCTCCGTAAATATTCTATTTCATTCGCAACTTCTTCGTCGGTTACTTTGTGAATAATTTTCTGAACAGAAATTCCCGTCAATTCCTGAATGGAAAACTCCGGGAGCATTTCTACATGCACGACATACGACAGAGAATTTCCACGATTATATTTTATATCGGCGAGCAATGGTTCCCCGACAGGACGAAGTTTTTTTTCTCTGACAATTTGCTGATAAAAAAAATTAGCAATGGTATCAAGTTCCCGGTACTCAATTTCTTCACCGTACATCCGTTTTATCATTGCAAGCGGCGCTTTTCCTTTTCTGAACCCTGCAATCTCAATCGTTTTTGCGGCTTTTGTATATGCTAAATCAAAATGCGACTGCAAATCGTCCGCATTGAGTACTACATTGATTTCGATTTTAACTGTTGAAGGAGTATTGATTATAACTTCCACAAATTTTTTAGAATAATTTTTGAAAAAAAGTGGGCGAAGAGGGAGTTGAACCCACACCCGGTAAAGGACTGGATCCTAAGTCCAGCGCGTCTGCCAGTTCCGCCATTCGCCCGATGCGTTGTGAAAAACGGGGAAAAATATACACGTTTTCACAAGGTAGAAAAAAACGTATCGAAAAATTTAATCATAGTTCATTACTTTATTTGTGCAAGGAAATCTTTTTTCTCCTTTCGTTTCTCTGTACTTTTCTTCTGTTTTTTTGCTAAAATTATCATTCATCAATTATTGAAAAAGAACATTCCAAACAAAACAGCGCCGAAAGAAGAAATAATTCGAACTCTTTCTTCCTCCATCGAAGGAGCAAAGCAACTTGTCGAAAACAATCCTCAGTATATTTTTTTGTGGGAAAATCTTGTGAACTTGTTGTTGAAACATAATCAAATTGCCAACGCGATGAATGTGTTGTTTCAATCGCTTTTGCTTCATTCCAACTCTGAGACACTAACCCGTATTCTTACGCGATTGTTGCACGATTACAAATTACCGCCATTGAAAAAAGAATTTGTTCCGATTCTTATTTCTCTTTGTGAAAACAAATATGTTGGCAATCGAGAAATTTCATCCGCTATCGTAACGGCAATAAAACAATTACCTGAGTTTTCGGTTATCTATCGTGCTGTGTTACAATCTTTACCGATAAATTTTTCGGTAGAATATTTTCAGAGTTTTTTCAAGAACGATTTGTGCATAACCGCATTACCACGCATAGTTATGCGCGATGAAGAAGGTGAGCGTGTGTTCACCTATATACGACGCAATATTCTGTTCCAACGTTTTGAGGATAGTTTTACGCACGAAAAATTATCCGTTCCTTATTCATTTTTATGCGCACTCGCACGACAAGATTTTTACAATGAATATGTATTCGACGTTCGCGAAGAAGAAAGCGGAATGGTGGACATCTTGTTCAATAAACTTAATTCCGTTTTGAAGGATGCACCCGAAGAAATACTTTTATGGGAAAAAGACTTTGCGCTTGTTGCGTTATACAAACCGCTTTCATCCTTTCAAAATGCGCATCGGTTAATGGACCAAGATATAATGCAGTGGAGCGAACCATTTCGAAAAATAATTCAAGAGCAAATCATCAGTGCAATCATCGAAAAATATTGTGAAAAAAAAATTGAAACTCTTGCATTACTGGAAAATGAAACATCAAAAGCAGTTCAACAGCAATACGAGGAGAATCCGTATCCGCAATGGATTAGCATTTCCAAACCCGAACAGATTCCCTTTGAACAATGGTTGAAAAAATTTTTCCCTTCAAAAAAAAATTTGTTTGTTTCAAAACCTGCGCCAATTCTTATTGCGGGATGTGGAACAGGAGCGCATCCGATAAAGACCAGTATGCGATTTCCCGACACCGAAATCACCGCAATAGATTTCAGTAAAGCAAGTTTATTGTATGCGCTGCGCAAAACAGAAGAATACGAAATAAGAAATATCACGTATGTCCAAGGCGATATCCTTTCTTTGTCGCAACTCAACAAAAAATTTTTCCTCATCGAAAGTTCAGGAGTTTTGCATCATCTTCGTTCAGCAATCGAAGGATGGAAAATTCTTACCGAATTGCTTGAAGAAAATGGAGTAATGAAAATCGGATTATACAGTGAATCGGCGCGGCGTGATGTTCGCGAAGCGAGGAAGTTTTTGGAGACAGAGAATTTTTCTCAAACCGAAAGTACTATTCGTAAAGCGCGACAACAAATTTTTAATTTACCGAACGAACATCCCGCGAAAGAAATTCTGCTTTCGAGCGATTTCTATTCGATAAGTTCGTGCAGAGATTTGTTGTTTCACGTTGAAGAAAACACATTCACTATTCCGAAACTTGTTGAAACGATGAGGGAGTTGCATTTGCATTTTCTTGGTTTTGAACTTGATGCGAAATTGCGCACGGGATTTTTCAATATGTTTCCAGAAAAAGAGTCACTTACGGATTTGTATAAATGGAAATTATTTGAAGCGAAACACCCGAAAGCGTTTTCTGCTATGTATAAATTCTGGTGCCGTAAAAAGTAAATAAGAATTCGTACTTTTTCACTGTTTTTTTTTATTTTTTATACAATGATACTCTCTGATTCCAAAATCCTCAAAGAACTGAAATGTAAAACAATTGTCATCGAACCGTTTAATAAAGATTGTCTTGGCGCCAACAGTTACGATGTTCATCTTGGAAAATATCTTGCGTTATATGATGACGAAATTCTTGATGCACGAAAACATAACCGTGTTCATCATTTTGCAATTCCCCGCGATGGTTACATTCTTGTTCCTAGTAAATTATATCTTGGCGTTACAGAAGAGTACACCGAGTCGCATAAACACGTTCCGTTTCTCGAAGGAAAAAGCAGCGTTGGAAGATTAGGAATTGATATTCATGCAACAGCGGGAAAAGGGGATGTTGGTTTTTGTAATACGTGGACGCTCGAAATTTCTGTGAAGCAACCTGTAAAGATTTATGCGGGAATGCCGATTGGTCAATTGATTTTCTTTGAAGTGAGCGGGGAAATTTTAACGCCGTATTCAAAAAAGAAATCAGCGAAGTACAACAAACGTACAACGAAACCGATAGAATCAATGATGTGGAAAAATTTTATTACTGAACGTTGAACGGATGAACTGTGATGAATAAGATGCAATTACTCACGGGACTTTTCTATTGCCAGGCAAAGCAGAAGTGCTCGGAAATTTTAGAGATGGAGCGATAGTAATTCCGTTGAAAAAAAGTTTGCCACTAATTTCACTAATTGACACGAATGAGTGAATTGATTTACAAAGACGAATCGTATCAAATTGTCGGCGTTTGTATGGAAGTTCATCGACAACTCGGTAAAGGATTTTTAGAAATTGTTTACAAAGATGCGATTGAATATGAATTTCAAAAGAGAAATATTCCGTTTGAACGAGAGAAGGAATTTTTGATACACTACAAAGAAATAACGCTTCCTCATAAATTCTTTGCAGACTTTGTTGCATTCGATAAAATAATTTTAGAAGTGAAATGTGGGAGCGGAATTGCGGAAGAACATATTTCGCAAACGTTGAATTATCTTGCTGTATCGAAACTCAAATTAGGTTTGATTGTAAATTTTGGAAAAGAGTCATTAGAGACAAAAAGAATCGTTTTATAAAATATGAGCCACGAATTTCACTAATTGACACGAATACTATTTAGTGAAAATTCGTGTAATTCGTGGCAACAAAAACAAACATTATGAACAAAATCATCGAATGCGTTCCTAACTTTTCGGAAGGACGCGACAAAAATATTCTTGACGCCATCGCAAAAGAAATTGAAACAACTGACGGCGCAAAACTTCTCGACGTTGACCCGGGCGCGGCAACGAACAGAACTGTTTTCACCATTGCCGGAGAACCCAATGCTGTGTGCGATGCGGCGTTCAAAGCAATTCGCAAAGCAAGCGAACTTATTGATATGACGAAACACAAAGGTGAACATCCGCGAATGGGAGCGACTGATGTTTGTCCGCTCATTCCGATTTCCGGTGTAACGCTCGAGGAATGTATCGCGCTTGCACAACAACTCGGCAAACGTGTCGGCGATGAACTCAACATTCCCGTGTATTTGTATGAGTATGCCGCGACTTCTCCTTCGCGAAAAAATCTTGCCGATATTCGCAAAGGCGAGTATGAAGGTTTGCAGGAAAAATTGCGCGACAACAATTGGAAACCGGATTTCGGTGAAGCGAAGTTCAATGCAAAAAGCGGCGCAACTGTTGTTGGTGTGCGTGATTTTCTTATTGCATACAACGTGAACTTAAACACGACTGATAAAAAATTGGCGAATGAAATTGCGTTTCGTATTCGTGAACAAGGAAGAGTGAAGAAAAATGATGAAGGAAGAATTATGAAGGATGAAAACGGAAATGAAATTCGAACTGCAGGAACATTGAAATCGGTGAAGGCAGTTGGTTGGGTTATTGAAGAATATAATCGCGCGCAAGTTTCGATTAACTTGACGAATTACAATATTACTCCGCCTCACGTTGCGTTTGAAGAATGTGTGAAAGAAGCAACGTCCCTTGGTTTGCGTGTAACGGGAAGCGAAATTGTTGGATTGATTCCGAAAGAAGCGATGTTGCTTGCGGGAAAATATTATTTAGCGCGACAAGGAAAATCTGCCGGCGTTCCGGAAAAACAATTAATTGAAATTGCAATTCAATCGTTGGGACTCAATGATGTTTCAAAATTCGATGCGAAGAAAAAAATTATCGAGTATGTTCTTTCTGAAAATAAAAAATCGCTGAACAATCTTTCCGTAAAAGATTTTGCGGATGAACTTTCTACCGATTCACCTGCGCCCGGTGGTGGAAGCGCATCTGCTCTTGCCGGTTCGCTTGCATCTGCGCTTTCTGCAATGGTTGCGAATCTGACAATTGGAAAAAAAGGTTACGAAAAATATTTCGAGGAATTGAAAATTGTTGCGGAAGAATGTCAGAAGTTGAAAGATGAATTGCTTTCACTCGTTGATGAAGATACTGAAGCATTCAATAAAGTGATGGACGCGTTTCGACTTCCAAAAAAATCCGAAGAAGAAAAAGCGAAACAAATTTTCGCAGTTGAAGAAGCAACAAAATACGCCGCGCAAGTTCCGTTCAAAACGATGCAGAAAAGTTTGGAAGTAATGAAACGTGTTGCTGTTGTTGCAGAAAAAGGAAACGTGAATTCAATCAGCGATGCGGGAGTAGCAGCGTTGCTAACTCACTCGTGTTGCGAAGGCGCGGCGATGAATGTGCTTATTAATCTAAAATCATTGGCTTCAAAAGAAGCGAAAAAGTTTTCTACGAAAATGAGACGTGATGTGGAGAAAATTTTGGAAGAGAGTAAAACGTTGAAGCAGAAAATTTTGAGAAAAGTGCGAACTGTTATGAAGTAAATCCGCGATGAATCTTTTGCTTTTATTATACTCACATTCGCATTTTTCGTTTTGGAAAAGTTTCAAGTAGTTCGTTTTGTATTTCTCTCATTTTACTTAAATTTGCCTCACACTTATTCAAAATAAGAGGAACGAATCCGTTATTACGACAGTTTTTCTTACAAATTTTTTTTTCACCTTAATAAACTACACTCAACCACTCAATTATTTATGGACAAAAATAAAGTCATCAAAAAATTAAATGAAATGATGAATCTCGAAATCTCCGGCGCATTGAAATACTTACAGTACTCATACTACGTATTTGGTTTGAATCGCATTCCTATTGTTGGATTTCTTCGTGAGCAAGCGACGGAATCCATTGGACATTCCACGAAACTTGGCGATAAAATAGTTGCTCTCGGCGGATTGCCGACGATAAAAGTTGACGAGGATTTAAAAGCACGAAAACTCACGACGGAACAAATCCTTCGTGAAAGTGTTCAAATTGAAACGAAAGCGTTGAATGGCTATATGAATCTTCTCAATGATGTTGCAGACGATGTGGTTATGGACAGTTTTATACGCGATTTTATTTCAGAAGAGAGCGGACACCTCGAAGAAGTCGAGAAAATGCTTCGAAATTAAATACGATAATGAAATGTTAGTGTCAAATGGCGAATATTTTATTGTAACGACTGAAAAAATTGCCCAAACTCGTCATCGAAATGGCGTTAGATTTTATGGTATTTTTTTCATATCATTTTCCAACTTTTTTAAAACAATAACAAGTTTTTTCTCACCCCAATAAATTAATTATTAACTTTGTAGGAGTTTATTTTATGGCAACGATGATAACTGAAGAATGTATTAACTGTGGCGCATGCGAACCTGAATGTCCCAATACGGCAATCTACGCAGGCGGAGTTCAATACGAATATCAAGGTTCAACATACGACGCGCTTTCCAATGATTTTTATTATATCGTTCCGGAAAAATGCACGGAATGTGTAGGACACTTTGACCAAGAACAATGCGCGGCGGTTTGTCCCGTTGATTGTTGCGTTCCCGATCCCAATCACGTTGAAAGCGAGGAATTGTTGTTCGATAGAGCAAAAGCAATTCATCCCGATCGTGCGTGGGCGGATTTATCAGCATCAACGTCACGCTTTAGGAAGTAACATTTTATTTTCTATCATTATGAATTAGGTCGGTGTCCCTCGTCAATGAGATAACCGACCTTTTTTTTTTACTGAGTTTTCAAATATGCTACGAAGAAAGTAATTTCGAAGAAAGTGAAAGAGAAACAGGGGAAGTTTTTGTAAACTTATTATCATTTTGCAATTATGTATCCATCGGAAGAAGAATCTAAACAATTTTATAAACAATATTTACTTGACCATTGGTTGTATAAACAGTCAATGTTATATAATACAATCAAAAACTATGAGCAAGTTAAATCAATTCTTCAAAAAGATGTAACTAATATTAAGGACGAGGATTATTTGTGGACAATGAAGATTGAAATACATTTCACATATTTCCAAATGATTGAAACATTGTTCAATATGACATTCTCTTTTTATCGAAAGGAAATTGATAACAATTACCTTTGGCTTTATCTTAGTAGTTTAGGTGGACAACATAGGAAAGAAGTATATGAAAAGATAAAAAATATCGCTGTTGGTAAAACTGAATTTCTTGATGCACAAGTCAAAGCAAATAAAGATAATTATGTATCATTTCTTCAGTACTTGTTTTATTTTGATTGTTTATCTGAAGACAATATTCCTACTAAAAAAAACTTAGAAGTCATAAAAAAAATGCTAATAAATTTTGGAGCAGATTTTACTGACAGAGATGATTACAATGCATACAAACATTCTATGTGTTTTATCCCTTCAACAGAAAGTAAATTAGAAATATTAGAGGCAAAAAGTGGTCGTCAGATGGGTTCATTTAAGATGGGAAATTCATTACAAATTTTAAGAGTTGGTAAAGACAAGAGTATTACTACAATTCGAAAACCCTTTGATTACGAAAGAGATTTTAGAATGAGTGTTTTGTGTTTCCAATTAATTTCTAATTTGATTTTATCACGGAGAGTTCATTTTTATAAAGATGAATCTGTTTCACTTACATATTTTGACGACATCGTAATTGAAGAATGGTCAAAAATAGATTCTCAATTAGGAACTGTAGAAATGAAAGTAACGCCGATTTATTCTAAGTAGACAAGACACAAAGGCACAAAGGCACAAAGAAAAAAACGCATTATGAAAAAACTTTATTTCGGGGATTGTTTGGATGTGTTGAAAGAACTCTCCAAAGTACATCCCAACGGATTTATTGACCTCACTTATATTGACCCGCCGTTTAACAGCAAACGCGATTACAATATTTTATTTGAATCGCTGGATTTTTCCGATGCAACCGCGCAGAAACAAGCATTTGCCGATACGTGGAGCAACGTTTCCTATCTCGATACGCTCAACGAAATCAAAGACGTGGATTTGGATTTGTGGAATTTCTTGCACACACTCGATACCGTTGGCATTTCTAAAAGCGCAGTTGCGTATTTAACTACAATGGCGATTCGCATTTTGTATATGCACAAAGTGTTGAAAAAAACGGGAAGTTTTTATTTGCATTGCGACCCAACAATGAGCCATTATTTGAAATTAGTTTGCGATATAATTTTTGGTGAAAACAATTTTCGTAATGAAATTACTTGGAGAAGAGCATATAGCCATAATGACGGAAATCAATTCGGCAATGTTTCAGATGTGATTTTATGGTTTAGTAAATCGAATACTTATACATACAACAGACAGTATATTAAGTATTCTATTGATTACATCGAAAAGAATTATCCTTTTATAGACGAAACAGGTAAAAGATACAGGTCAGTATCAATGAATGCAGATGGTCAAGGAGACGCAAAAAAATTTGGCGATAAAATATTATCACCACCAGAAGGAACTCATTGGCGTTGGTCTCAAGAAAGAATAGATGATTCTATTAAAAGCGGAAAAATCTTTTTTACGAAAAATGGAGTTCCAAGATATAAACAGTATTTAGATGAAGTTGAAGGATTGCCTGTTCAAAATATATGGGATGATTTTATGCAACTTTCTTCTCACGCGAAAGAACGACTTGGTTATCCCACACAAAAACCAGAAGCATTGTTGGAACGAATCATCAACGCATCATCGAATGAAGGAGAATTGGTTGCAGATTTCTTTTGCGGCTGCGGAACAACAATCGCTGTTGCAGAACGTTTGAATCGCAATTGGCTCGGCGTTGACATTTCTCATCTTGCAATAAAACTCATCGTCAATCGTCTCACCAAACCGTACGAAGAAGACGAAGAACGAAAGCGAAAATGGATTCAAGAGAACATCACGATAACGGGATTTCCCAAAGATATTGCGTCGGCGAAAGAACTTGCGCGCAACACGAAAGACGGACGATTCGGTTTTCAAGATTGGGTTGTGGAAATATTGCTTGGCGGCGTACTCAATCCCAAGCGCACTGCTGATGGCGGATGGGATGGTTATCTCACGTTTGAAATAGAACAAGGAAAAAAAGAAGTTGTTCTCATCGAAGTAAAAAGCGGCAAAGTGAACGTGAAGAACGTGCGCGAGTTCATTCACGTTGTGGAAAAACAGCAAGCGAATATCGGCGTGTTTGTTTGCTTGGAAGAAATGGTAACGAAGGAAATGCAGCACGAAGCAAAGTCGCAAGGTTATTACGCGAAAGAAATGTTCGGTAATCGCTACGATAAAATCCAAATGCTCACTGTCGAAGATTTACTGAACGGAACACGAATCGCAATGCCGGAATCGCGTGTTGGCGTTTTCAAATCATCAACGAAGAAGTTGGGCAAGAAAGTGAAGCAAGAGAAGTTGATATAAAAACCTCCGTGTCTTTGTGCCTTTGTGGTAAAAGATGTTCTCGCCACAAAGACACGAAGGCACAAAAGAAAGTAAAAATTCGA
>VGWC01000024.1 GCA_016873775.1 Ignavibacteria bacterium
TATACGAACGCTCCATCCGTTCAACGTTTGGGTCGTGCCAACGATATCCTTTACCAAAATAATTCGGATGAACATGATTGACGTCATCTTTCTCAGAAGTAATGACAAAGTTTTCACTTTTTTCCGATACCGTATAATTGTGGTCAAAACCAATAAGGTAAATCGGGTTACAACCTAAATAAAATGCCAACTGAAGATTCAAGAAACTTACGGTACCGCCCCAAAAAACTTTTTCTGAAAAATCATTACTGAATTGTGGAAACGGTTTATAGTCGCGAATAAAGTTTATCATTATCGTGTGTTTGTCTTTTTTCAAACAATAAGAAAGATCCAAGGGAAATATTTTTGAAGTATTTTGAATAGCATTCAATTCGATTGCTCTATCTTCAGCAACCAAATTATCTTCAACAGTAAGAAACGTAGGAATGAAACCCATTTCTTCCCAAATTAAATACTGCGCATTGCTTGCAATGGTAATTTCATTTTTCAATAACGAAAGTTCACAACGTTTCAAACTTGGACCATTTCCCATTACAAAGCAACGACAATGTTGGAATTTATTTTTCAACGACAATAATTCTTTTTGGTTTTCTTTTCCAATTGGTGATTTCCGCCAAATACTTTTCTTAATATAATTTTTTGATTTTGCATACTCCCTATGCATACGGTTTA
Source organism: Ignavibacteria bacterium (assembly GCA_016873775.1). Classification (NCBI taxonomy): domain Bacteria; kingdom Pseudomonadati; phylum Ignavibacteriota; class Ignavibacteria; species Ignavibacteria bacterium. Next base: position 673 of record VGWC01000024.1, read on the forward strand.
TTGCACGGATTACAACGTTTTTGCCCATCGGTTAAAACTGAAAAACAAGTATTGTTACACTGTACAAGAGAAGTACGAAAAATGCGATTGCTGATGTCTTTGATTCATATTGGAAGAATGACAATTGATATTCACGGTACGAATGTTTCGCCGCATACCAACTGTAAAATCCGACATTTCCGACTATCATTCCGAGCGGAAACGCATAAACACCCAATGAAGTAAACGTAAATATTACAACAGCAATGTTTATGATTCCTGCAATTCCGTTCGCAATATGCCAGATTATTTGGTTCGTTGTACTGTATAGTTGTATATGCATTGCTCCGTATCGTTCGGCAAAAAAAACAATTCCTAATAAAATCCATAAAAGCATATCAATATTTTTTACGTTGCTGCCAATCACTTCGAGTACCTGATTGATATAAATTCCCGTTACAACAAATCCGGCAACAAAAATCAAGTATGAAAATTTCATCCCCTGTGCGGCTATACGAATTTGTTCGTCTTTCTTTCTTTCGGAATACAATCGCGCCAACAATGGTAATTTACTGTAGAACGGTGCTTGACAAAATAAATTTATTGTTTGTATCAAACGAAGCGAAACAAGATAGCGAGCAACTTCATACGTTGAACCGATTTGCGCAAATACTAATCCTGTTGCATAGACTAATCCGTGCGATGTCATAACGCCGATTCCGCTTCTCCACGAACTTGTCCATACAGAATTGAAAATTTCCTTATCAATTTTTTTCTCTTTGAATTGTAAAAATCTTTTGTTTTCTACATTTCTGCAAAGCACGTAATTTCGAAGTACTGCGACAATAGACCAAAATTGTTTTGAAAGAACAAGCGCTAATAATGTTCCTCCCAAAAACAATACAAACAAACTTGTTAGTAACGATGCAAGAGAAGTAATTGTTTCCCATCTTCGAAGCGTTGCTATTTGATTCACTCCCTGTAAATAACCACTATACACATTCCCGTAAAATGCAAAACCTGTAGTTACAATGATTCCTATCCAAGAAACCCAAACATTCAAATCGTTTTGCAATAATGAAGCGGGTTTCAATATTGTCCATGTTCCAAATGTCGCAAGAATAATTACTGAAAAAATTGAAAGTCGAAAATAAACGACTCGCATCGTTGCAACAATATTCAGTATCAAATTCCAATTCGGCAAATATGAAATTTTCTTTTCTTCTACACCAACATCGTTGATAGAATTCGCTCCTCCCATTGCGTAAGAAATAACTCGCACAAATGTTGGATTAAATCCCATATCGGCAAGCATTTGAATGGCGATTATTGAACTAAAAAGATACCAAAGTACAATCTCTTCGGAAGGGAGTCGTGTTAGTACAAGAGGTAAAACAATGATGAAATACAGCGTTTGAGATGCATAACTCCCAAGTGTATTGAATGTTGGAGAATGATAGAGCGAGAGAAGTTGTTTATGGAAAAGTGTTTTAATTTGGGTCATGTAATCTTGAACTAATTCCTCCATCAACATTCACTACCGTTCCTGTAATGAAACTCGCTCGCTCCGATGCAAGAAAGAGAGCAACATTCGCAATCTCTTCCGGTTCTGCAATTCTCCCCAATGGATGTTTTTGTGAAAGTTCGTCGAATGATTTTTCTTTCTTTAGAAAACTGTCAAGTAACATTGGTGTAGCAGTTGCAGCGGGAGCAATTGCATTTACTCGCACTCTCGAACCAAGTTCCACTGCTAATGCTTTCGTCAATCCGATAAGTGCGGCTTTACTTGTTGCGTACATTACAAATTCAGGTTTTGTTAACATAGAATGAATACTTGCAATATTGATGACGGAACCATTTGCCATTTCCAATTCCGACAGTAATTTTTGCGCCAACAAAAAAGGCGCAAGGACATTCACATTCAACGTGCTATGAAATTCACTGCGTTTTATTTTTTCTATTCTCCGAAGAATTTGAACTGCTGCGTTATTGAGTAATACTGAAAGTCCGTTTCCCTCCAACGATTTGATTATCTCCCGAATAATATTATCCCGATAACTTTTTTGCGCACAAAAATTATGTAAATCGAAACGAAAAATTTCGTCATATTCTTTATGAGTAATTTTTTTAACATCTGAAGCAATTACTCTATATCCTGATTTCTTAAATGTTCTGCAAAGCGCTGTACCTATACCTCCTTCTGCACCAGTAATCAATACGTTTTTCACGCGAATTAGTTTTCTTAGTTATGTAAAAATTGAAAAAGTATATCTATTGCGCGCTCGCTCGTCCGTTGCACTGCTTCTATCGTATTAGAACTGTTGTGCGAACCCAATATACATCGTTCAAATTTCCGCAATTGTGAATCCAACAGCAACGGTTCGTTTTCATAAACATCCAGCGCAGCAGAATGTACTAGTTCGCTTTCCAGCGCTTCTACCAAAACAGTTTCTTTTATAAGTTGTCCGCGAGCAACGTTGATGATGCGCACACCATGTTTTATTTTCTTTATGGAATCTTCGTCAAGCATATATTTATTCTGCCGAGTGAGCGAACACGCAAAGATGATAAAGTCCATGAGTTCTAATTGTTGAGGCCAAATACACACAGGAAGTTCACCAATATCTGAATCCTCAACATAGAACGGGTCATACACATAAACTTCCATTTCTGATGCAATAAGTCTTCGCGCAATGTTTTTACCGATATCACCGAAACCAACGAGCGCAGCGTTTTTCCCTGCAAGTGAAACTCCGGCTGGTTTTACCCAATGCCCCGCTCGAATTTGTCGGTCAATAAAAAACGTATTTCGCGCAAGTGCAGTAACGTATGACATCGCAATATCTGCAACTTCTTTTCCGAACATATTTGGAGTATTGGTAACAGGAATTCCTAACTCACGTGCTGCATCAAAATCAACATTATCAACACCAATTCCCCACTTGACTGCGGCTTTGAGTGCTCCTTTTTTTCCTGCGGCAAAAACATTTTTCGTCGCCGCATCATCTCCGATTATCCATCCGTCATAATCGGGAACAACGTTTATCAATTCTTCTTCAGAGAGCATTTGTTTCACTAATGGACAAAAATAATCCGCATTGAATTTTTCAAACGCATCCTGAAACAAATCAATTTGTTGAATCATCGGAGGACATGTTACCAATATTTTATATTTGTTGTTACTCGTTTGTTCCATTTCGATTTGTTTGAGCAATAGTTTCTGCCAAATTCCATCCTTCGATATCATCAATATCTATTGATTCGTTTCGAGGCGTTTCAAACAGCATCGGTTTAGTTCCGATTCTTGCTTTCGTTGATTCAAATCCGTCTTTCGTAAAAAGATACAAGTTTGAATTTTCTTCATACCACGGTTCAAGGTCTTGTGTTCTTATAAGATTTTTCGGGTCGTGATTTATCGGCGTACAATCTTGTTTGTAAAAACGGCTTTGAAATTTATTAACCGTAAACAGCGAATCAATTTCATTACTATTTTTTTTCTGAATGAATATTTCAAGCGCATTCCGAATGGTAGAAGTTGAAAGCAACGGATTTGTTGTATGCGTCATTACGTAAATTTCAGAGCGAATATTTGCAATATCGTCTTCAATAATGTTATTCATACTGACAAAATCGCCACAAAGTTCTTTTTTTCTTTCCCGCAACAATATACGCCCGTCGCTTTTCGTGCCGAATGAATGGAGAATTTCGTGCGCATCGGTATTGATGACGACCATATCAATTTCTCTCATTGTTACAAGTTTATCCAACATCCATTGATATAGTGGTTTCCCGCAAAATTCACGAAAGTTTTTATTTTTAACTCGTTCGCTATGCGCTTTCATCGGAAGTAAAGCAACAATCTTTAGTATTTGCTTTTGCATGCAATTATTTCCGTTCGGTTATTGATTTTACATCATTATTTTTTAAAAGTATCGCCGGCTTTCTAGGGTAGTAAAACGTAACTATCATTTCGTGCGTAAGCGGCGATTGCATTTTCAATCCTTTGTAAGTTCCTAAATATTGATAGTATCGCATCATAACAATTTCACAAACATTTTTTAAAAATACTTGGTGTTTCAACGCTCTTCCCCAATCTAAAAAAGTATTGGACAGAAAAAGAAACAAAAATTTCAAAAAACTCATTTGCGAATCGGGGAAAATTTTTTTAAGCGCAACCGCTTCGCGCATATATCTGTTCAGAATTTGTTTTGGATGTTCTTCGTGAATATGAATGATTGTCGCTTCTGCATTATATGCAATGCGATACTGTTGTTTCTGCGCCCACTTCGCCCATTCAATATCTTCTAACCCGGAAAGTGTTTCATCGTACTTATGCTGAAGCCATAACTCTCGCCGGATAGCAGCATTTGCGTTGTTGCAATACGGAATGCTCTGATTGAAATTCGATATCGCTGGAAATTGTTTGAGAAAAATCTGATGCTCGGAAAATTTTGTTACTTCATTTCCGATTTGACGACCATACACCAAAGCGACATTGGAATTTTCAAACGGTTTCACTAATTGCTCAATCCAATCACTTTGAACAGGAATTATGTGCGCGCTCGCTATGACAAAAAAATCTCCGGTAGCAACGGTGCATCCTTGATTTAAAGAATATCCGAATGTAAATTCCTCCGGAGTTATCGTAACTACGGTAACAGAAAATTTTTTTGCAATTTCTACCGTATTATCCGTTGAACCCGAATCAACGATAATGATTTCTTTATTGAGCCATGTTTGCTGAAATATTTTCTCAAGTAAATTTCCAATGTGTTTTTCTTCGTTGTAACATCGAATGATGATTGAAACTTTTCGGGATGAGAGCGTATCACTCATTGTTGCGTAATTTCGACTTCAACAGTGAATGTCTTTTTTTCAAACGCATTCAGTATTGCACAATTTCCCATAGTTTTAGCAACGCTCATATCTTTAGGATAATTCGTGCAAGGTTCGAGAACTACCGTGTAGTAATTTCTCCATCCACCGTAAGATAGAAACAACCAACAGTACGGAAAAACACTCAATGGAAAATGAATGTTGAATGTTTGTTTTGAAACGCTTTTATAAATTCCGCAAATTCCTTTAGGCATATCAATAACATAAATAAATTCCTGTAATGTATTTTCGCGAATGGGGATAATACTTACATCTGCTGTTGTTCCATCTTGCATTGTAACAATTGGCCAATCAAATTCTTTTGCTTCACCAATTATTTTGCTGAATTGAATATCCACTGGAATAATTTTTCCACCGGGTAATATTATTCTGTCCCCTTCTTGAATATTCATCGCAGGGTGCAATTTCAATAAATACGAAAAATCAACATTTCCAGTATTCTCCAAAGTATATTCAATGGAAAATTTTGGAGTGTGATGTTGCAAAATGATTCTCTTTTCAAAAACTGCCGGAACGGTAACGCAATTTTTTCGCAAATGAATTACGTTCGATGAATATTCAACGATATCAAATCGAGCATCCCAGAGTTCTCCGTGGTCAAGTAAATTTCTTCCTTCGAAAAAACATGGCGCATCATTCGGAAATAATTCTTCGAAACCACCACACCAAATATCATCATATACCCGCTCTTTGCCCGCGCTTTCAATCATTCTGGATGCGTCATAGTGAATCCAATCAAGTTGAGTACGAACATCTTTTATTTCTTTAATGTTTCCTCCTCTGATTGCATCAACTTTCAGCGATAAAAAATCGGAACACAAAATCAAATCTTTATTCATTGTTCAGAGTTTAGAAAATTATTCTTTGAAAAGTAAATGAGATTTACCCGACTTCTTTTTGTATTTGATTATGGAGTGCAAAATTATTTGTCGTCCAATCCAAACCGTGTTTCTTAAGAATTGAGGAGCCTTCGTTCAACGTGTTTAATCCGCATTGCTTCATGTCAAAATCCATCATTATTTTTACGAGTTCTGAAAATCGAAAACGCGGTTCCCATCCAAGTTGTTTTTTGGCTTTCGAAATATCTGCGAGTAAATAATCAACTTCAGTGGGGCGGAAATATTTTGCATCGGTTTCTATAATTGACATTCCAGTATTGAGCACCGTACTCCATTGTTGTTGAAAACTTTTTACGAACGCTTTTCTTTCAACGCCAACTCCTTTCCAATCAAGTTCTATTCCAATGTAATGAAATGCTAGGTCTAAAAATTCTTTGACTGAATGACTTTCGCCAGTTCCTACAACATAATCGTCAGGAAAATCCTGCTGTAACATAAGCCACATCATTTCAACATATTCTGGAGCAAATCCCCAATCGCGTTTTGCATCAATATTGCCAATAAAAAGTTTATGTTGTTTTCCGGAAAGAATATGTGCAATCGCTCGAGTGATTTTTCGCGTAACAAATGTTTCACCGCGACGTGGACTTTCGTGATTGAATAAAATTCCATTGCACGCAAACAAATTATACGCGTCGCGATAATTGACAGTCATCCAGTATGCAAAAACTTTCGCAATTGCATACGGGCTTTGAGGTTGAAAATGCGTTTGCTCATTATGTGGAGGAGGAGCCGAACCAAACATTTCCGAAGATGACGCTTGATAAAATTTTGCTTTTGAGTTGCATCGCCGCATTGCTTCCAAAATACGAGTCGTACCTAAACCGGTAATATTACCGGTATATTCAGGCATTTCAAACGATACTCGAACGTGACTTTGCGACCCAAGATGATACACTTCATCGGGCTCAATGTTGAACATTATTTCTGTTATCAATCCGGGATCTGATAAATCTCCGTAATGCAGAAACAAATTCGTTGTCGTTTCGTGAGAATCAGCATAGATATGGTCAATGCGCTGAGTATTGAATGAACTTGCTCGACGAATTATTCCATGCACTTGGTAATTTTTATGCAACAATAATTCAGTTAGATATGAACCGTCTTGTCCGGTAATTCCGGTAATTAGTGCTTTCTTCAAATGAAAGTATAAAGTAAAATGAAAAAAATTATTTCAATACGAAGAATATTCGTTCGCGAAATGTTTCCCGATACTCGCGATAATAAAAATAGAAACCGCTAGTAAAAAATGTACAAAACACAACGACAAGCGTAATGAGAATGCGGCGCGGTTTGAATTTTTTCGCCGGTGGTTTTGCCGCATCCAAAACGTTGATAACGGGAGTATTTTTTATCACTTCGAGTTTTATTAGTTCTAATTGTGTTCGGAGTTCGATAAACACCGCTTGATTCAGTTCTACCGTGCGACGCAAACGCGCTTCTTCCAGCAACAACAGCGGTGAATCGAGTATTTTTCTGTTTTGTTCGCGAAACATTCGTAATTCTTCTTCTGATTTTTTTAAATCGTCATTGACTTGATTACTACGCTCCTCGACAAAAGATAATTGCTCGCTCGCTTGTGTTTTTTTTACATAACGATTGTAATACCCTAAATTTTCGGCTAGTAAATTTGCAACTTCTGCCGATAAATTTGCATCGTCGGGAATACTTGCCGAAATCGTAATGAGGGATGTTTTTCTATCAACGTTCGCTTCAACGACATCCTGCTCCATCACTTTCAACGCTTTCTGCATCGTTTCTTCATACCAACCGGTTTCGGAAGAATCAAATTCAAAACCTAAAAACTCGAGCAACGGTACAGAATCGGGAAATTGGTTCGTTGCATATTTTCTGAGCAATATCGGTTCCAATAATCTTCGGCTTAAAACGATATCGGGATACATTAAAATTTCTTCTTCTTTTAATCCTAATCCGCTCGCTAAACCGGAGAGGTTTCCAGCCAACGCGTTCAACGATGCATTATCTTCAATTTTAGGAAGTAGCGTCGTTGTCGCTTTGAATACCGGCGAAGCAATAAACAACAAATATAAAACGGTGATTATTCCAACGGCAAACGTTATTTGAAATATTCTTTTCCAGTGTCGAAAAATAATTGAAACAAACGCACGCAACGTAAATACGTTGTGTTGTTCTTCTGAATCTTTCACCGATTGTTCCACTGCAATAAAAAATATTTATTTCGTTACTTGAGTAATTAAGAATACAAGTGTCGCTGCGCTCGAGAGAATTGCAAACACATCTTTTATTGTTTCGCCAAGGTCAACAGGTTTTATTTCTTGAACAATTGCCGTTTCCTTTTTTACATAAATAGTTGAGCCATCGGGAACTTCCGGGTCAAATTCGTACCAATCTATACGTTCCGATTCTCCCGTCGGTTTTGATAATATGACAATTTCAACGCTATCAGTTTCTCCTCCCGCGCGCTCAATATAATCTCCCACATCATCACCTTCGATAAAACTAAAAAGTCCAGGATTATTCACTTCACCAACAACGCGAACAGCATTGGGTTTCCTTGGAATAATAATATCATCTCCCGGAAGTAAGTTTACGTTATGATTTTCCTCTTGTTCAAAATATGCTTTTTCGAAATCTGTAATAATTCGAATATTGTTACGCATTAACATTGCTCCACCCAAATACGCAATTGAAGTTGGTCCGTCGGCGCGCTCTATAATTTTTGAAAGTCGCTCTCCTTTATGCTGTAATGAATATTCTCCAGGATGTAACACTTCTCCTTTGATTGTTACGTTTTCATGAAAATAAAAATTGGGATTTCTCCGAATGAAAACATTGTCGCGATGCCGTAACTGAAAACCCTTCCCTGTTTCTAATGACGCCAAATCTTGTGTGAGTTTTGGAAATAATAAAATTACGATGGAATCTCCTGGAAGTCCGTTGGGGTCTAATCGTGCAACATCGGCTTCAGTCAAATCCGCTTCTTCGGTAAATCCGCCGGCTTCTAAAATCAAACTCTGCAAATCAAGATTTGTACGCCATGCATATTTCCCGGGTTTTTTTACTTCGCCTGAGATCATCACAAATTTATCTTGAATCTCTTTAACATATACATCGTACAATATAACTTCATCACTTGGCAACAACGGAATTGTGAACGTTGAATCTTTCAATAATTTTTCCAACGAAAACGGAATAATGCGTCGGGTTATTTTATCTTCATTCAAACGATAAATATCAGCGCGTTCAAGAAATGTTTTCTTTTGAAATTCTGTATCCAGCAATCCACCGGCTCGAAAGATTAAATCATACAACGTTATGCTATCGTGGTACGGAATTGTTTGAGGAAATTTCACGTGTCCGGAAATTTTCAGCGATTTCGGATATTCTACTTCAAGGAGCGAATACACAATAATTTTATCTCGCTCAAACAATGGAATATTTTCATCTGTATCGCCTGCAAGTACTTTTTCTAAATCTACAGTGAAGAACACTCGCGTTGAATCTTCTCGTATTCTTTCAATATCCGCTTTCTTTAAATACGCTTCAGGTCGTGTCCCTTCTGCAGCCGTGAGTAAATCGTACAGCGTTCGTATTTTTCCTAATTCATACTTTCCCGGGCGCCACACGGAACCTTCGATGGTTACATAATTTCTTTTTTCAGAAAGTACAGAAAAAACGTGGACTTCATCAGCATCATACAAATAAATTGTTTTTCCAGTTTTATTTACAATAGAAGATAAATCAATATCAACTATTATTCTGTCTTCTTCGCTACTTTTTCGTTCAGAGAATGGAATTATTCTATCAATTTGTGCTTTTGAAATATACGCCGTTGATTTAAGTCCGCCGGCAAACTGAACCAACGCTTCTAAATGTTCATTTTCTTGAAGTTCGTAAATAGATGCGCGCTTTACTTCTCCATAGATTGCGATTGTTTTTCCACGAATAGGTACAAAAATTACATCATTGTTTTGCAACCGAACATCATTGGATTTATCTCCGCGCAACAAATAATCATACAAATCAACGACGGCAATTACTTTGTTTTCGCGCAACACCTTGACATTGCGCAAACTTCCTCTTATCGTAGGACCTCCTACACTATACAACGCGTTAAATACTGTTGCAAAACTGTTTATTGTATATCCTCCGGGACGTGCAATTTCTCCCATAACAAACACACGAATTGGACGTAGTTTCGCAATTGTTACATCGAGAAACACTGTTGGTGGTTCTGTTGATAATCCCGAATAATATTTTGAAAGTTGTTTCTTCAACTTTTCTTCCAAATTGCGCAATGGAATTCCGGTTACAGAAAGTTGTCCAACGTTTGGAATAAATATTCGTCCTTCGCGGTCTACTGACAATTCGTACTGAAATTCCGCTTGTCCCCAAACAGATAGCCGAATGATATCATCCGCTCCTAATAAATATCCAGGGTCAATCGGTCCAATCGAAGACGGTTCAAATGCCGCTGGTATATTCTTAAAAATTTCATATCCGAAGTATTCCAATCCGTGTGTACCTTTCGGCACTTCCGATATATCCGGTGGCAATCCTTTGGGAATATCTATCACTTCTTTTGTTGGCGGAGTTGTATCCTGAAGCGTTACACCGGAAGTTTGCGCAGGAGGAACATTTTGAGTCGCATGCTGCTGTGGTTGGAATTTACTGATGTCAAGATTATTTTCTTTAGCAAATTGAATTGCTTCACTTTCAGAAACACCGGATTCTTCCAATTTCTTTCTTATTTCTTCCGGAGACATTGTATTGAATACTCCCTTTTTGGCTAGTTCCACTAATTTTTGTTTCGATTGCGATGAAACAATATGAATTGAAACGAAATTTAAAAAGAAGAAGAATTGTAAGAAAAATAAAAGTTTTACTGTTTTCACATTTACTATGTTATATATTGATAAACATTTCACTGACAATTTTTTTTCACCGCTTGTATCGCAAAAGTACGCATAAAACATTGCGGAGAGGGTGGGATTCGAACCCACGGTCCACATAAGCGGACAACGGTTTTCGAGACCGTCCGATTCAACCGCTCTCGCACCTCTCCTATGAATATGATAAAGTAAATATTTCAGTACGTACCGTAAATAATAATTTTTTTTACAAAAAATCTGGGTGAAGATAACAAAAATTCTCTGTGCAGTAAAGATTGAGAATAGGAATGAAATAAAAAAAATATTCGTTACAGAATTATTTTTTCCGCTACTGCATCTACTCAAATTCAATCATAGTAGCAAATCTTTCTTATATTATTTACAAATAAATTTAGAACAATATGTTTTCTATTGACTTTCGTGAACTCAATGCAAACGCTGAATTCTTTTCGCATCTGTTCACAACGTATCTCTATAATTTTTCAACAGTTACAAAATTCTTTTCCGGTGATTTTCATTCCACGGAATCAATAATTGAAAAAACGAATGCAATTCGTTTTCAACAAACGGAACGAGAAATTCTCGTCAACGTTTTGTTGGAACAGGCGAGCGAATTTCATTCTCTTGAACAATCTCAAAAGAATATCGAATTGTTGAACGATGAAAACACATTTGCAATCGTTACCGGTCAACAAGTGGGAATATTCGGAGGACCGTTGTACACGTTGTATAAAGCAATCACAACAATCAAACTTGCTTCGATTTTTCAAGAACAATATCCCGACAAAAATTTTGTTCCTGTGTTTTGGATGGAAGGCGAAGACCACGATTTGAACGAAGCAAATAACGTTACGCTCATCAATGCAGAACAGAAAATAGAATCATTCCGATATTTTCCGGGAGGAATTCCCAGCAACGAAAAACATGGAGCCGTTGGTGAAACGATATTCGATTTCTTTTTCAATGAAATGAAATCACGTTTGTTCCAATCACTTCCGCAAACAGAATTTACCGAATCGGTGATTTCGCTTTTTTCTGATTGTTATCGCGATGGTGTTTCATTCAACGTTGCGTTTGCACGGTTGCTAAATGCACTTCTAGGCGATAGCGGAATAGTTTTTTTGTATCCAAACGATAAAAGATTGAAGCACATTGTTTCAAATATTTACAAGAAAGAATTACAAGAATATCCTCGAACATCGCAACTCGTTATTGAACAAAGTGCTGAACTGGAGCAACAATTTGAGGCGCAAGTAAAATCGCGGGCGATAAATCTTTTTCTCTTGTATCACAACGGAAGATATGCCATTGAACCAATAGAAAACGGTTTTCATTTGAAAGGAACGCATAAATATTTTTCGCAGCAAGAACTTTTTTCTTTGCTCGAAGATGCACCGGAAAAATTTTCTCCGAATGTTGTTCTACGTCCAATTTGTCAGGATACATTGTTGCCAACTGTAGCATACGTCGCAGGTCCGTCTGAAATTGCATACTTCGCTCAGTTCAAGTTCGTGTATGAGTACTTTAATATTCCTATGCCGATAATTTTTCCTCGCACAAGCGTTACTCTTGTAGAACCTCGTGTAGCGCGAGCAATGGAAAAATATAATTTACGCATCGCAGATTTTTTTTCTAAAAAAGATGTATTGATTCAAAATGTAGCACAACGCATCTCGGAGTTTTCAGCAATGGAAATTTTTTCCGAAACAGAAAACGTACTGCAATCGCAATTGGAGAGACTGCAACTGCAACTTTCTGCAATAGATACAACACTTGTCGCGGCATTGGGAACGGCAAAAAATAAAATATTGTATCAACTCACTTCCCTGAAAGAACGCACGCTTGCGTCACAACAAAAAAAATATCAGTCAAGGTTGCAACAATTGGAAAAATCATTGCATACTATATTCCCGAATGAATCGTTGCAAGAACGCGAATTAAACGTGTTGTATTTCTTGAACAAATACGGAATGCAAATATTGGAAAAATTAAAAGAGGAAATACGAATTGATGTATTCGAACATCAATTCCTTTCTGTGTAAACGTTGAAACGGCAGAAATAAAAAAAGCGATTTCGCATAAAATCGCTTTTTTGTTTTTTATTTGATAAGCGTTAATTTTCTTGTTTGCACAAGAGTATTTTCTTTATTTCCATCATCGTCAACGGGTTCAACAGTTAAACGATAAAAATAAATCCCCGAAGATAAATGTTCAGCAAAAACATCCGTATCCCATTCTCCTTCATCAAAATACTCATTGTGGAAAAGCGTTAAGACTTCTTGTCCAAGGATATTATATACTTTCAAAGTTACATACGCATTTTGTGGAAGAGTAAATTGAATACGTGTTGATGCGTTAAACGGATTAGGATAGTTTTGAAACAGCGATAATTCTGAAGGAACAACCGAAGTAGTATAAAAATCTGTTCGCGTTGTGGTTTTGGTAGGATTGGCGAACAAGAAATCTACTTCACTTAAACGCTTCGCACCTTTGAGTTTCAACGGTATAATAGTAATCGTATCACTCGGATCCGGAACATCATAAAACGCTTCATTGATTTTTTCAATAGCTTCTGCTACTTCAATATAAAATTCAGGATAAGTGAATTGTCCGTGAGAACCAAACCCTCTGTAATACGTAAGCGTACTATCAACAAATCCGGGAATCAATCCACCTCCAAGCATTGGTGTTCCGCCGATTTCATTGATTGTTCTTCCATTCAACAAATGTATATTTGCACCACCTTCATTGAAAATTAAATTTCCGAAATTTTGAGGAGTAACAGAATTATTGCTTGCCGCAATATTCAATTTTAAAACAGCCAATTCTCCAACAAGTCTGTTGTTGTATTTATCTTGTTTGGGATTTTTTAAGCCCTTTGTAAATGCTTTTCCACTTTTAACATCGAACATTCTTTCGTTCGTTGTTTGCGGTAAGTATTTTCCAATGTTGTTTCCCTTGTTAAAAATAATCCATCCATATTTTTTTGCACTATCTTTAATTGTTTGTTCTACGCCAATGATCATCGGGCGTTTCACTGGTTTCTTCGGAAATTGGAGAGCGAATGCAGTATCGCGAATATTTGCATCCGTATGCGTTGGTAAAGGTTTGTTCTTTTTGAATTTCATTTTTCCCGCTTTCGCATTTATTGTCGAAGATACTTGCTTGAGTGTTCGAAACATTCCCGAATCTGCGTTCGAACTTACGAATGCAACTCTGGAAACTTGTCCGCCGGAAAGTAATACTATTTGAATGATAGTATCTGCTCCATTCACTTTTATACCATCTTTATAATACCCAAATCTTCTCCATCCAACGGAATCTGTAGCCAAAGCAAAATACGTTCCGTTCATTAAATTCGGAACCACTAACTCCGTATCCGAAACTACATTTCCCAACAATTGTCCCGTAGGTGAGTCTTTCCGTAGACTTAAACTCCAAGGATACGCTTCCATCATAGTATCGTTCGAGAAATTATTGTCTCGGTCAATAAGATGTTTTATGTAAATCGAATTGAAATGCGTGTTGATAAAATCTATTTGTATTGTATCGCCATTACTAATCGAGAAAGTTTTTTGTCTTGTCGTATCAGAAAAATCTGCGCCTTCGAACGTGTATCCGATTTGTTTCCAACTTAAACTATCAGATTCGGTTGCAATGTATGTTCCGTTGGAAAGGTCGCTAACAATGAGTTGGTCGGAATTTGTTACTTCACCAACTAAACTATCTGCATCCACTGCACCTTTAAATAATCGAAGGTGCCATGGTTTTGTTGTTCTATCGCTAATAGAATTGATATTCCCGTCTGTATCTTGAATTTTTCTTACAACAATTGTATTCGAGACGTAAACAAGAAAATCGAGCGTAATTTGTTGACCATTAAACGCATTAAACGTCGCGCGCAAAGGACGTTGCGATGATGTTATCGTATCGGAAGAATCACCTGTTGTTACGATATATCCTAAAAAGTTCCATCCTGTGCTATCTTCTGCTTCGCCGACGTAGGTATAATCTTCCAATAATGAATCCGTTAACTGTAAGATATTTTTACCATCACGACGTGGATTAAAAACAACAAATCCTTTGAACAATTTCAATTCCCACGGAATATATGTTCTATCATTTGTTGTAGAAATATTTCCATCGGAATCTTTCATCATTCGAATAGTAACTTTGCTTGGATGAAATGCAGCAAATTCAACTGTACGTGTGTTCTGTGTCGAAAGCGCAACTTGAACTGTATTGATCGTGTTCTTCTTTAATACGCCATTATCACGATACGCTTTTCGAATCCATCCGGAACTATCCGTAGAAATTGCAAAGTACGATGTGTTTTCAAGTAATGAATCCGTCCAGATTAACGTATCAGAATAATTTCCAGCAACGACTAAACCGTTTGCCGTTCCTTGACGAACAAGTAAATGCCAATTTGCTGGAACCCAATCATTAGTAGTTGTATCTATGCCATCTGTATCGCGCCACATTCGCACGTTGATTCTTTTCGGTTGAAGTTGAACGCTTGAAGCACTGATGCGTCTCAGAGGAATTTCGCCAACTACAACGGTAATTGCATTAGCGCTTGGATCTTGAACTCCACCTAATAAATTCCACGTTGCTCCGTTATCAGTCGAGTTCCATAATCGGAGCGTGTTTTCCTGATGTTGTGGAGTAAGTTCATTTTCGCTGTATTTAAATTCTATTGTTCCATTCCAAAGCGACGTTGATTGCGAAACAATATCGAAGTAACGTTTGATGGTTTTATTTCCGCTAAATCTTCCATTGCCGCTGAGTTCCGTGCCTGTGTACCGCGTAACAGTGGTATTATTTCCCGGTTGGTCATTCGCAGTTATTTTCAAACCGATATTTCCGAACGATTCTGATACATTAATTGAACGAGTCGTTTGTATAACACCATTGACAACGAAACTTCCCGATTCATACAATGTGCCCGAACTTCCTAAAATTAACACATTACCGTTCGTTTCGATTTTTCCGGAAATCAAACTGAGAATTCCGTTCACTGTTCCGTTATTCGAGAGTGTGATTCCCTGAGAATTAATGATGTAGAGATTATTGAACGAAAAAATGCCCGTGATAGATTGCGCAGTAGTTCCGTTCAAGATAAACGATGATGTGTTTGCATTGAATGTTCCTCCTGAAAAAATTAAATTTCCTTTTATCGTATCGCTTGTTGAACCTGAGTTAAACGTTGTTCCTGCGTTCATAGTAAAATTGCCGTTGACAATCAAATTTCCTGAGAGTGATTTCGTTCCGCTTCCTGCAATAACAACATTTTGAAATGTTGAACGAGAGATTGTTTGCGTCGTTGTTCCGTCAAACGTTATTGTGCTTCCGTTTGTCGTTACAAATGAACCGCTATTGCTCCAATTCCCTTGAACAGAAATGGAAAGCGTTCCGCCGTTCACCGTTTTTCCATTGTTGATTGTTACATCATAAAACTTGAATGTTCCGTTGGGCGTTGATGAAAGTTGCGTCGTTCCGTCAAATATAACTGCTCCGGAATTGCTGTTGAATTGCGCATTGGAATCAACTGAAAAATTTCCTTTGATAGTTATATTTCCGCTGTTGCTTTTTGTGCTTCCTGTAATTCGCAAATGATTGTATGTTCCCGCAGGAATCACAGATGACGTAGAAGAAAACCAAACAGTGTTCGTTGTATTCGCCGTCGTAGTCAGCGTTCCAAGATTGGTAATTCCTCCTCGTATCTCCAGTGTCGCATTTGCCGCTAATGTTACGTTCACACCGGAACTAATATTGACGTTTGTTACAATCGGCGAACCAGAAACCACACTTGAACTATTGAACGACGTTGCGCCGATAACATACAGTGAACCAGAAACATTTAGCGAATCTGTTATGACAAGTCCCGAAGAATCAACAATTGTACCTGTAACAAATAGTTTTTTAAATTGAGGAGCAGAAGTTCCGCTTATTGTTTTTGAAGTACCGTTTAACGTAACCGTTCCGCTACTCATCAACGTTCCGTAATTGATTATTTTCCCAGAAATTGTTACAACATACGTTCTCATTGATAAATTTTGTGAAGAACTAATAGTAAGATTTCCAATGTTGAATTGATACGAACCGGAAGCATCGAGCATTGAAATTCCATCTGCAATCAATGTTCCCGTTGCGTTCAGTATTCCTTTGTTTCTGAAATTGCCTCTTAAGACGATGGTATTGCCGTTGTCATTCAATGTTGTTCCTGTTCCAATTTCAATCGAATCCAACGTAAGCGAACCAACGATTATTTTAGAAGAACCTCCGGAAACAATGAGTTTACTGTATGTTGCTGTGGAAATATTTTGTGGCAATGTGCTGTTGTAATCAATCGTATTCGGTTTATTTGTTGTTGCATCGAACGTTCCGTTGTTTGTCAATGTTCCGAAAATTCCCAGAACTGCACCGGAATTCATTCGTAATGTTTTTCCTGCAACAATAGTAACGTTGTTCAACGATACATTTCCTGCAACGAATGACGGAGTTCCGCTAAACAAAACTGTTCCCGAATTTGGAACAATCGTTCCTGTACTGTTCAACGTACCGAAAACGTTCAGTTTACCATTATCCAAAAACGTAAGATTTCCAGCAACATAAATTCCTCCGCAAAAAAGAGAATCGGAACCAGAAATTGTTGCACTCGAACCTAACGGAATATATACGCTGTCTCCTGCTTGCGGCACTCCTGCAGGATTCCACGATTCATTGATGTTCCAATTCCCATTTGCTTGCGTGAAAATTTTCAGTGATGAAGACGAAATTGCAAACATCGTTTGCATATTGGAAAGTGCAACATTAGATAATGAAAGCGAATCGCTCGCAGGAAAAATTATACTTGTTGCTTCCCGCGACCACGACGAACCGTTATTCGTGCTTCTCCAAAGTTTCAACGTAGATTCTGTTTGATTATTTAACTCTTGCGACTCTTTGTATTTCATTCCAAACGAAATACTCGATACAACGTTTGTAGAAGTAATCATGTAATATCGCAACACAATTTGACTGCTCGAAAAACCATTTGGAACAAGTTTGCGAATTGAAACTACTGTTGTTCCCGAAGGAGTTGGTGCAGAATTAGCAATAACTGTTGCTCCAATTCCACCAAAGGTGAAAGGAACTCCTTGTAACGAAATGTCTTCTGTTTTTTGAATTTTTCCTGTCAAATATCCGCTTCCGGTTTCTGTTAAAGTTCCCAAAAGTGTAATCACGGAAAGTGTATCAACAGCAAGTACTGTTGCATTATTAACTGAAAGGTTATTAAAAACTGTATTCCCAGCAAATTCGATAGTTCCGCTTTTGGAAAATAAAAATGTACCATTGTTTGGCGTTAGTGTTCCGTTATTCGTCCAATTTCCTTTTACTGTATGCGTAAAATTTCCCGCCGTAAAATGCGAGCCGTTTCCGATAAAACAATTTCCGTTGATGTTCAATACTCCGCTTGCAGTTTTTATTCCTGTTTCTACAAAAGAAACATTGAAAAAATTCGATTGCCCAATTGTTTGGTCAAACGTTCCGTTAAAAACAATTGTACTTCCAGTATCAGAAAAGGTTCCGTTGTTCGTCCAGTTTCCCGATACGGAATCTATAAATGCATTGGATTTAAAAGTAACGCCGTTTGTTATGACAACATTCCCTTTAATGACTAACACACCAGTTGCAGTTTTTGTACCGTTTCCAGCAAAGGTTACATTTCCAAACGCGCTTGCAGAAATTGATTGTGAAGAACCGTTGAACGTTACTGTTCCACTTAGGTTAGAAAACGTTCCGTTGTTTTGCCAATTTCCGGAAACAGAAACTACATTGTTCCCCGCATTGACGATAGAATTTAAACCAATCGAAACGTTGGAGTTAATCGCCATCGTACTGTTTATTGTCTTCGTTCCGTTTCCCTGAAAAGAAATATTATAGTACGTTCCTCCCGAAATTATTTGATTTGTTCCGTTGAAAGTAAATTGACCGTTGGAAATTAACGTTCCGTTATTGTTTATCCAATCTCCGCGCACAGTATGAGAATATGTTGATGCATTCAATGTTATGCCGGAATTATTTGTTAATGAACCGTTGAAAACAAGATTTCCTAATGCTGTTTTTGTTCCACTGTTAGAAAAAACAACGTTGTGAAATGTTGTTGCACTCACATTTTGATTCGTTCCCGCAAATTCCACAGTTCCTGTTCCTGAGGTAAATGTTCCGCTGTTATTCCACTGTCCAAAAACTTTCAACGTATCGGCATTCGACGCAACAAGTATTCCTGCAATATTGATACTACTGGTAGAAGTAGGATATCCGTTGGGAATTGTACACGTTCTTCCAGATGGAATAAAAATACTATCGGTGGAAGTTGGAATTCCTGCAGGACTCCAAGATGTGCTATCGTTCCAATTTCCCGATGCAACAGCAAACACTCGAACATCAGTTGAAGAAATTGCCCACGTAGATAAACTTGAAACACCACTTAATGAAACAGTATCATTTGCTGTGTTCACAACAGAAGTTATTTGCCGCTGCCACGAAACAAATCCACTCGGTCGTTTCCAAAGTTTCAACGATGATTCAGTTTGTCCGTTAAGTTCCGCTGCATCATCTTTATACGTTAACTTCAAGGAAACATTTAATCCGGAATTTGTCTCTGGAGTAATTTCAAAAAAACGTTTTACGGCTTGATCTAATCCCGAAGGAGTTGTTCCTGTTGTTCGCACAATAGTCGTTGTTCCCGGTGACGTTCCCGCATAATTCAACACCACGCCAATATTTCCAAAAGCATAATCCGTACTTTCGTTACTGAGTGTTTGTGAATATTTTATTTTCCCGGAAAGATATCCCTGTTCGAAAAAAATACCCATTGCTGAAAATCGAAGAGTATCGTTCACTCCCATAGAAATGATTGTTCCGTTTGCAATCGTAACGTTATGAACATCGGTATTTCCGGTAAATGTTGCAGTTCCGACTTTATTAAAAACAAGTGATGACGAATTGGGAGTGAACGTTCCTGCATTCGACCAATTTCCTGTTACAGTAATAGTTCCGTTTCCTATTGCAGAAACTGAAGCGTTTGTTTGAATCGCAAAATTATTTCCAACAGAATACGACTCGCCGACAAAATACTTTATTCCGCTTCCCGTAAAACTTACATTGTAAAAAATGCTCGAATACAACGATTCCGCCGATGAACCATTAAAAACAACTGTTGAAGTATTCGTAGTGAAGGTTCCAAAATTTTTCCAATGTCGCCCAACAGTAATCGTGCTTCCGTTTGCAATAAATGTTCCGCTAAAAAGTGAAAAATCTCTCGACGCGGTTATCGCATAGTTCGAAGTATGCGTTGTAAAAATTCCCGAAGAAATAGTTATATCATTTGCAACGGAAATATCGCCGCCGAGCGTTGCAGTTCCGCTCGCTTTATTGAATATAACGTTGTTAAAATTTGATGCGCTGATGCTTTGGGAAAGTGTACTGTCAAATTGCGTTGTTCCCGTTGTCGTGAAAGTTCCGGATTTTGACCAGTTTCCACGCACTTGCAATGTTTTTCCGCCATCATTCAATGTTCCGTCTATTATCAACGAACCGAATTTCAACGTTCCGGAACCGGATATTGTTGAGGCGCCGGAAAATTTTGTTGTACCAACACCAACATACGCTCCGTTTGCAATGAGATTCCCGTTCAATGTTGTCGTAATGGAATTCGAATTTTCAACAAAACTTGCTCCGGTATTGATGGTAAGATTTCCACCGATAGTGCAGTTGCCTGTTGAAGTTTTATCCCCGCTTCCCGATAATGTTACGTGAAAAAATGTTGTTCCTTGAAATGTTTGCGCTCCTGATTTAGTGAATACAACAGTAGAATTTCCAACATTAAACGTTCCGCTATTGCTCCAGTTTCCTCCAACATATATCGAACTATTTCCAGCATTGATTGTTCCTGAACTTGCATTCGAAAACGATTGCGATACAACGAACGCTTGATTATTGGTATTCAATGTTCCCGAAATCAACGAAAACGTATTCGTAACAGAATCTATTCCTCCAAAGGAAACTGTTCCGCTTGATTTATTGATAACAAGCGTTCCGAATTTGGCGGCATTGATTGTTTGCGTGAGCGTGCTATCAATGTATACAGTATCGGAAGAAACAAATGTTCCTTGATTCGTCCAATCGCCGCGAAGAGAAATTGTTTTGCTATTCGTGTTTAACGAGCTTGATGGTGAAATAAGAACATTTCCAAACTTGAACACTCCGCTTCCAATGAGTGAGGTTGAACCGCTAAATACAATTGTTCCTGTGCCATAATACGATGAAGAGTTATCAATGTTTCCACTTACTGTATCGGATTTTCCACCGTCGTTAAACCCTCCATTTCCGGATATCGTCATTAAACCGATTACTTTTAATCCACTTGTTGCACCGGTTTTTAATCCGTTCCCGGAAAAAGTCAAATTGTAAAACGATGTTCCTTCAAGAAATTGGGATGATGAACCATTGAACGTAACCGTAGAAGTTCCTGAAGAAAAAATACCTGAACGACTCCAGTTTCTTCCGACAGAAATCGAACTTGCATTTGCTTGAAATGTTCCGGAGGTAATACTAACATCTCTCGTAATAGCGACAGAAAAATTACTTCCCGTAGAAAAGATACCATTCGTCAAAATAAAATCATTTGCTATTGTAATATTTCCGTTCAGTGTTACTGTACTTGTAGATTTATTGATAACAACATTATTGAAATTTGACTCGCCGATGGTTTGAGCGAGCGTACTATCAAATTGTGTTGTTCCGCTACTCGTGAATGTTCCGTTGTTTGTCCAATTCCCGCGCACTTGTAGCGTTTTTCCTGCATCAAAAAGAGAACCAGTAATAACAACAGAACCAAATTTTAAAACTCCTGCTCCTGAAAGAGAAGTAGAACCGCTAAAAACAACCGTTCCTATTCCCAAAAATGTACCACTCACTGTTACATTTCCTTTGAGAGAATCAACATTAGAAGAAAGAGAATCCGAAAACGTAACTGAAGAACTAACCGTAAAATTCTTCTTTATCGTCATATTTCCGACAGCAGTTTTATTACCGCTTCCGCTTAAATTCATTGTTCCGTACGAATATCCCGGAATGCGTTGGTCAAGATTTCCGTAGAGTTCAACAGTTGAAGTTGAATCAAAGAAATAATTAGGAAAATTTTTTGGAAAATTATCTGCGCCGGAAAATCGAAATGTAGAACTTCCATAAACAGAAAATGAATCGGTAAGCGGCGCACCGCTACTCGTTCTATTTGCCGTGAACGTGGATATATCCAATGTTCCGCTGATAACGAGTAACTTCGCATTATTTATGGAAATATTATTCGCCAACTGAACACTTCCGGATGTTTTATTGATTTTTAAATTTTTAAATTGGGTTTGCGTTGCACCACTTATCGTTTGAGTTCCAGTTCCGTTAAACTCAACAATATTCCCCGAAGCAATGGAATATGTACCATCATTTGTCCAGTTGCCGAAAATTCTATGCGTTCGGTTTGAGCCGCCGGAAAATGTAACACCGGAATTGATGGTAATGCTTCCATTAATGGTAATTGATTCCGATGCAGTTTTTGTTCCGCTGCCGGAAAAAACAACATTGCCATAGTTTTTATTATATATTGTTTGCGTCGTTCCGTTATATTCAACTGTGCTTAACGAATGAAGTGTGTTTGTCTGATAATTTGCTGGAAATGAATTGGATGCGCCGATTTTCAGATACGCTCCGCTTGCAAGAAAAAAAGTTCCTCCTGATGCGGACGTTCTATCCATTCGATATGCGCCAAGGTCAATTGTCCCCGAAGAATCTGTCCAATTCGATTGTACGGGACAATCAACATACAGCGTAACAATTCCTGAAGATTTGTTGACGACAAAATTATCAAACGTAGATGATGAACCTATGACATCTTGATTTCCCGCTCCAAAAAATCTTAATGTACTCAATCCAGCAATTCCTGGAATAAAAACGCCGTTGTTTGTCCAATTTCCTCCAACGTTTATCGTACCGCCTCCGCCGGTAAATCCGAATGTTCCGTTCGATTCAATACCTCGCGCAACCGATAGTACTTTCCCATTGTTGATAAGAAGCGAATCTCCATAAAATTCAGGGTCTATAACAAGAGCGGCGCATACAGCGCTTGAAGATGAAATCTCAACTCTTATTGCGTCCGAACCGTTTTTATCAATTATTACGCTATCGGACGAAGTCGGAATTCCCGAAGGATTCCAAATCGTCGGCGTACTCCATTCGCCGGAAGCAATAGCGCGTTTTACTACGGACAAGGAATCCGCAGTTACGAAAAACAGTAAAATAGTTAGCAGGGTAAAAGAGATTTTTAAACGTGTTCTCATATTTCTTTTGAAAAATAGGTTCATATTAAAAACACACCACGTCCATTGAAAGTACAATGGACGCGGTTGAATATGAATAACAAAGAAAATATTTTATTTCATCAACATCAGTTTTTTCGTCTGAATAAATTCGCCGAATGACGAACCTTCACCGGAATTATCTGCGGGAGTTGTCGTCATTCGATAAAAATACACTCCACTGGATAATTGAGAAGCATCAAATTCCACTTCGTCATATCCTTGCTCGCGATATTCATTCGATATTAGTGTTTGAACTTCTTGCCCAAGAATATTGTAAATCTTCAGCGTTATAAATGCATCCTGCGGCAAATAATACTCAATCGTTGTCGAAGGATTAAACGGATTCGGATAGTTTTGATACAGTTCGTACGTTTCGGGTTCGCTCGGAACAAATGTATTGGCAACGCTTGGCGAAGATTGTTTACCCGAAGAAATTAGAAACGATGTGAGGTATAAATGCTTTCCAACACCGCTTTTCAGTTTCAATGGAGAATACCAAGGAATGGAATCTGAATTTATTTGAAAATTATTGGAATCAATTCCGTCGTTAAACGCAAGATTGATTTTGCTCAAAGTAGAATATAATGTGTCGTACAGCGGTTGTCCCGATTCGTACCGTCTCCAAATTTTCTTTGCGTTGTACGTTTTATTGTAATAATTATTTGTATCAAAATAAAACGCCGTCCAGTACGTAAGCGCAGTATCAACGAAATCGCAAATTTGTTCGAGATTACGATTGTTGAGAACATTCGCAGTTCCATTTTTCATATCGAACACTAATTCTTTCAAACCGGAAGGAGCTACGCCTGCTTCGCTCATTGCAATATTCATACGAAGTGCGGCTAATTCACCTGCAAGTTGGTTATTGGTTCCATTATCGCCGGGTTTCTTTGGTGTTGCTATACCTTTTATTTGGGTTGCTTTTTTTGTTCCTTCTTTCACTGCGGTTCGATCTATGGTTTTATCATTTCCATCGAAACCGCGAGAGAATGTTTGATGGTCAACAAAGAGCCGAAATCCTTTTGCATCTTTCTTGAATAAAAATGCAACCGTATCAACACGCGCTTTTAAAGATGTATTCAATGCAGCAGCAGGAACTCCAATATATAATCCATTCGGGAATTTCTTTTCATCAAGTCCAAGTATTGATGGTCTAATATTTGCTCGAACAGCAAATTTACCGTACATCTTTGCGAATACCGTATCAAGAATATTTGCAACGGAAGGTTTCGCCATTGTTTTCGGTGTTTTCTTCAGTGCTTTAGTTAATAGTTTTGGAACTTTTTTAGCAGTTCCCCAACCAGTCGTGTCGTTCGTTTTCGGTGTGAATGTTAAAAACATTCCAGAATCTGCATTGGAATTGATAAATTGAATCAATGCAGTATTTCCGCCGCCGGTAAATGTAATTTGTATGCTCTTCGATGTTTGACTAACGACGCTATCAACAATATTACCATTGAGTTTGTAAATGTATCCCAAATGTCTCCATCCGATTGAATCCGCTTCTATTGCATAATACGTCGAATTCAGATCCAAACTTGAAACAGTAAGTTGAGAAGTATTGCCGGAATCAACTCCTTGCCCTGTTAAACTTCCTTTGTTCACTTTTAAGAACCATGTTTTTGCAACTCTATCCGGTCCACTCGTTCCCATATTAACGTCCATATCAAGATATTTTTCAACGATAATGGTATTCAAATTCATTTTGTTAATAACGTTGATATACTTCACTTGACCGTCGCTTAATGAAATAAATATTTGATTTGTACTTGATTCCACTGCAGAATCGCTGGAAACATAACCAAGGTGAATATATCCGTTCGTGTCGGCTTCGGAAACAACGTAATCTCCGTCTTCTAGAAGACTATCAACAAGTACGCTATCAGACGTAACTTGACTATGAATGTTTTGAGGAGCAACAGACGTTTTATAAATAGTTAAATTCCATTTCTTCGCAACTCTATCGGTATCCGTTGAAAATATTCCGTCGTCATCCAAGTATTTTCTCACCGTTAATTTACTCGGATGAAAGTTAGCAAAGTCAATCGTATTATATGTTCCACCCGAAACCGAAATAGGTTTTGAACTGCTTGTTGTTGAATCAATTGTTCCACTGTTGACACGGATTGCACGATGGTACCATCCACTACTATCTGCAATTGAAGCAATGTATGTTCCATCTGATAAAGTATCTACAGTTAGTAGCGAATCCGACTCGACTTGACCAACAAGTTCACCAATTTCTGCTTCGCGGAACAATTGAATAAACCATTTACGCGAAACCCAATCGGAAGAAGTGCTAGACTTTCCATCTGCTTCCCGATATGTGCGAACAACAATAGTATTCGGTTGAAGCGGATTCGCTCCATCTGCGGCAGTGAATCGTGAAAACGAATTGACACCAGTAATAGCAATAGAATTTTGTGCAGTGCTAACAATTCCTCCTAATCCGCTCCACGAAGTGCCACTGTTTGTAGATTTCCATAAACGAAGCGATGATTCCGTCTGTCCGTTGAGTTCGCTTTCGTCATAAAGGAATACAAATTCTGCATTCAAGTTTGAATTTGTTGTCGGAGTAATATCGAAATAACGTTCTATAGATGTATTGGACAAATATGAACCTCCTCCACCGAGCGGTGTTCCGGTAACGCGTGTTATAGTGGTTTGACCGGGAGCAGTATTGGAAGTAGAAACGACTACTCCGATATTTCCTACAGTATTTTGCGATGTATTTGCAAGAATATTTCTTGTAGTAGTAACTGTTCCAATAATCGTATTGCCGTTTGTTTCATTCAACAATGCTGAAGTACCAAGTGTTATACTATTACTTCCTGTAAGAATATCTCCAATAGTAAATTCTAATGTTCCATTAACAGTGATATTGTTGGATAATGTAATATTACTGGAGTTATTGATTTCTAAATTATTGAAAGAACCTCCGGAAATATTTTGAACACTTGTTCCGTTGAAAATAAACGATGTCCCGCTCGAAATAAACGTTCCGGTCGAAACTGAAAAATCTCCTGTAACAGTAAATGTAGAACCATTGGCAAACGTTTTGTTTCCACTTCCTCCAAGTGACAAGGAATAAAAATTACTTGCATTAAAAGATTGCGAACCGTTTCCATTTATTACAATAGTACCGTTGGAAATGAACGTTCCGTTATTCGTCCAATCCTTTGCTACCCCGATAGAAAGATTTCCGCTATTTAACGTTCCGTTGATAACAATCGTATTAAAGTTATACGTCCCTGAACCGTAAAGCGTCGTTGATGAACTGAAATTCGCCGTTCCTCCAGTATTTCCGGAATATGTTCCACTGTTTGAAATATTTCCAGCAAACGTAATAGACTTTCCGCCATCGGAAAATGTTGATGAATTTGCAATTGAAACATTGCCGTTCACCGTAATTGTTCCCGCCGCAGTTTTTGTTCCACTTCCGCTAATTCCCAAATCGTCGTATTGCGTGCTTGCAATATTTTGCGTTGTTCCGTTATACAAAACTGTGTTGGGAGTATTTGTTACCGCAGCGAATGTTCCGCTTATCGTAAATGTCGCAGATATTCCTAACGATGCATTTGTTTGAAGAGTCAAATTTTTTCCACCGCCAATGCTCACGTTTGCAAAAGAAACAGTTCCGGAGAGCGTATTATTTGCGCCATTAAAATTTGCCGTTCCACTTGATGCAGCAAAACTTCCGCTAACATTCAAATCGCCGGTAAATGACAAATTATTTGATGTTGTAACAGAACCTGAAACGGTTAGTGAATGAAAATCGCATGTTTGTGTTCCGCTGATTGTTTTATTTGCTCCGCTGAGTGTTACGGTACTTGTTCCGGGAGAAATTGTTCCGTTGTTCACTAAAACTCCGGCAATATTCAGAGAAGTTGAACCAAGCGAAAGACTCTTTGCAGAATTTATTTTTACATTATTCAAATTAAATGCACCATTCCCGCTAAAATTTACTGTACCATCTATAATAACCGAATCGGAACCATCGTTAAACGTCGCTCCGTTCGCAACATCAAGACTATTGTTCAGCGTAATATTTCCCGAAGCAGTTTTCTGCCCTCCAGAAAGTGCTAACGCGTAATATGTTAACGAAGGAATAGATTGTGCTCCGCCATTAAACGTAACCGTGTTGGGAATATTCGACGTTGTGTTAAAAGTTCCCGATGATGAAAACGTTCCCGAAATTCCAAAGTTTGATGAAGCCGCAAGAATTAGTGAACCCGTGATATTCACGTTTGCAAAATTTGTTGCGGCACTTCCCGAAAACGATGTTGTTCCGCTAAATGTAACTGTTCCTGAAGAAATAACTGTACCACTGTTCGACCAGTTGCCATTGACTGTATAATTTTTCCCTCCATCATTGAATGTTCCAGTTACCGATAGATGATTCAATATGGCTGTTCCTGTTCCTGATAATGTTGTATTTCCATTAAATGTTAATGTCGAACTCGCATCAACAAAGTTCACACCTGTCAAAGTTAAGTTTCCTGCAACAAAAATATTTCCTCCGGCATTCTTTTGACCGGTTCCACTCATTGTTATATTGTTGAAATTAGAAGCAGATATACTTTGGACATTTCCGTTGAGTTCCACTGTTCCCGTTGCAGTATATGTTCCTCCCGACTTTGTCCAATCGCCGGCAACGCTTATTGTATTTCCTCCATCGGTAAATGTTCCGGAAGAAAGCGTAAAAGCACCTGTTAGTGTTACATTATTAGTAGCATTTACAATACCTCCTGAATTGCTGATGATAATACTTGCAAAACTTGAAGAACCATTATCAATATTTTGCGTTCCGTTCCCATTAAACGTTATTGTTTGAGAAGTTGAAATTGTGCTTGTATTCGACCAATTACCATTGACGGTAAGCGCGCCGGAAATTGTTTTCGTTCCGGAACCTGAAAAACTGATGTTGTTAAAATTGCTTGCTCCGATGTTTTGAGCACCGCTTCCATTGAAAACTGATGCTCCCGTTGCAGTATATGTTCCTGATTTTGACCAATCTCCTGCAACATTGAAAGAAATACCATTATCTGAAAGCGTGCTGGTTATGATGATATTTCCGAAATTAAACGTTCCATTCCCCGATAACGTTGTAGAACCGCCAAACGTAGTAGTAGTAGAACCTCCTTGATACGCAATAGAGTTCACAACAAAATTTCCGGCTATGCTAAAACTTCCACCAGCAGTTTTATTTCCTGTTCCGCTTAAACTAAGATTTCCATAAGAGTTTGCAGTAATCGTTTGTGTTCCTCCGTTGTATGCAATAGTACTTGAAGAACCCAACGTTATTGTAGAGTAGTTGGATGGAAACGTATTTGTTCCTCCAATGTTTAATGTTGCACCATTGGAAACTGTAAATGTTCCGCCTGCTGCTGTTCGGTTTAGTGTGAATGTGCTTAAATCAAATGTTCCTTGTGATACTGTAACATTTCCGGATTTAATCTGTAAATTTGCCAAAAGCGATAATGTTCCGGAAGTTTTGGATACAGTGAGATTTCGCATCTCATCACCAGAAATTGTTTGTGTTCCTGTTCCATTAAATAAAACTGTATTATTACTGAAATTACTGTTGTAAATTCCGCTATTCACAACGCTCCAATTCCCACCTATTCGATGTGTTCTGTTTGAACCACCGCTAAATGTTACTCCATCTATTGTAAGATTTCCTTGTGTAATAATAGAATCAGTAGATTGAAGAGTTTTTGAACCAGAACCGGTTAAATATAAATGTCCATAGGATTGTCGTCCAATAGTTTGACTTGAACCGTTATACTCGACGGTACTCGTTGCACCTAAGGAAACTGTTACATAATTTGTTGGAAATGTGTTCGAACCTCCGATTTTTAGTGCTGCATTATTAGAAACCGTAAGCGAACCTCCGGGACTTGCGCGATTTGCTTGAAAACTTCCGAGCACTAATGTTCCGCTTGTTACACTGAGATTTCCATTGATAGTGAGTGAACCATTGAGTGTTGCAGTTCCGGATGATTTGTTGATGGAAAAATTATTGAATGTAGTACCACCTATTGATTGATTTCCAGTTCCGTTAAATGTTACTGAACTTCCTGATGGGTCAAATGTTCCGTTATTATACCAATCGCCTCCAACATTAATTGTAACCCCAGAAGAAGCTGTAACAACGTTAAACGTTCCAGTAATTTCTACTCCTCGTGAAATTGTTACAGTTAAAGGATTATTGATATTTAAAATTGAATTCGCGCCTTCAGGGTCAATCACAAGCGCAGCAACAGTTTTGTCGCCTGTGTTGATGTTCACGGTTATTGGATTTCCTACATTGCTCAAAATGATAATACTATCCGTACTAATAGGAACTCCCACAGGACTCCAGATATTTCCATCATCCCAATCACCTGTTGCAACAGCAGTTTTCACTTGTGCAAAAGTTTCTAACGCAGTTAAGAGGAAAAGAGAGCCAATGAAAAGCAATAGTTTAGAAAAAATAGAAGTAAAATGGCGCAAAGAAAACATATTTTTCTCCTTGTAAATAATTTTATAATTGAAAAAAAATTGTATAATGTAAATATTCGGAAACTGTTTCAAAGGAAAACTAGAGATTATCTATTCTGCCTTTCTCTTATTATCGGAAATTTTCACCGATAATTTAATGAAAAGTAATCATATTGTCAATATTTTTTTCAATGTTCCGAAAAATTATTCTTACCCTATCTCCATAATACGTTTTCATAAAGTTATGGAATCTCTCTTTTTTCGTTTTGCCTCCGTAAATAAATTCCTATTCCAACTAAAACGAATGCGATAATCCATCCGATATAGGAAATGAGTAGTCCACTCTGATAAACGCTTG
Organism: Ignavibacteria bacterium; assembly: GCA_016873775.1. Lineage (NCBI taxonomy): Bacteria > Pseudomonadati > Ignavibacteriota > Ignavibacteria > Ignavibacteria bacterium. The sequence continues at coordinate 30,566 of VGWC01000024.1, forward strand.
AATCGTACACAAATTCAATTGTATGATTTCCCGATGGAACAACGATAGAACGAAGTATTGAATTTGTCCGTATTATCGGTGTTTCTTTACCGTCTATTAATGCTTTCCATCCTACGGGATAATAGATTTCACTCAAGACAAGTAATGATGAAACACTATTTCGTGTCGTGAGTTCGATATGATGCGCGCTATGTTTTTTCATTCGCACTTCTGCGTCTGATGGCGAATAAATTTTTTCTTCGATATTTTGCTGAACGATCGCAGTATGTTTCGAATTAAATGATTCCGAGTTCATTATTTGAAACATTGTTGATTTATCTGCAACAATCACCGTATCCACAAAAAACGCTCGCGGCAGATACGATGGATTTTCAAACACTATCTCTTTTTTTCTTTGGTCAACGAACACTATTTTAAAATATTCTTCCGGCAATCTTCCGTCGGCAATCACATATTTCACGTTCAACATATTGATAACGTTCATATTCAACGGAAACTGCGGGTCCCATCCGCGATACAAACACGAATCCACCATCTCCTGATATATTTTCAATTTAGCAGGAGAATATCCTCCAATTGTTTGCACTCCATAATACATCCACGAATTATCGAATGATGAAAACTGACGAATGGGAAATACTCGATAGACACTTGTATCTTGTCGCAAATAATGAATCGTTTGCGTCGGAGGAAATTGTTCTTCGCTTTGCTGATTCGGATATGTTTGTAAATAATGTTTATCAATCACACCCATATCTATAAAAAATACTATCAGTATGCTTGCTCCGAATATTGTTTGCGAAATAATCGTTTTGGAAAAAAGTAACAACAACACAATTCCCGCAATCGCAATCAACGAAAATTTTATCACATCATCTTTCAACATTTCAAACCGCATTGTTCGTAATTGTGAAATTTGTTCCACATTATATTGACGTTCATCTCCTTCTTTCGTGAATGAACCCGTTGGAAACATTGAACTTTTCAAAAAAAATCCGATGAAAAGTATCACCGTGAATATACTCAACGCATACATCAACGGTTTCAATAATTTTTCCCGCAACTCAAATTTGCCGAAAAGATATTCGCAACCATACGCCGCAACAACTCCTACCGTAAATGGAACAAGAAGCAATATCATTTGCGGCGCGCGAAATTTATTAAAGAACGGTAAATACTCGAACAATATATCATAGACGAAAAAGAATTTACCCCACGAAATTACAAGG